>NZ_JABXEO010000138.1:0-11915 GCF_013372585.1 Myxococcus sp. AM010 | reverse complement strand
GGGGCGGCATGGAGGAGGAGGCGCCGTTGGACATGGCGCCGCAGGTCTCCGACGAGGGTGGGGTGGCACAGCAGGACCTGCCGGTGTGCGGGTCTGGCCTGTACTGCAGCCTCAGCCCGGTCTCGGGCGCCTCGATGTGCGTCCAGACGCCCACCTCGACGCTGGCCATCTACTGCTGCCCGTCCGGTCGGCGCATCTATCACACCTCGGGCGGCGGTCAGTTCTGCGCCTGAGCGTGAGCCGCTGTTGAGGTGAGGAGCGGGGGGCACGAAGGACGTGCCCCCCGCTCCGGACACCTGGGTGCAGTCTCGTGCCGCGCCGTGGGCTCCGCCGGTTCAGGCGCCGCGCGGTGTCGAACTCCGGTATTCCGCGCGCGAATCCAACGAATTCCAGGAGCCCCTGGTGCTCGTTGCGGAGCACGTCGTGGCACCTTGTTTGATTCACGTGAAGCAGAAATAATCCCGCGGCACTTCATCGGGATGGTTTCAACGTTGTTGCGGATTCGCGAGTCGCAGATGAGTTCGTTGCGCAGCGCCGTGATGGACGGCCGCGTCGCGCAGCTCGTCACGGCGCTCCTCGAGGAGCCCTCCGCGGTGGAGCCCGCGTGGACCCGCGAGCGGCTCGTGCCGGTGGTGCGCAGGGTGGTGGACCGGGGCATCTTCTCGCTCGACGACGTGCGCGTGTACGTGCGCCTCGCCGAGTCGCTGGGAGATGACTTCGAGTCGCAGCGTCCCCACGCGTGGATGCGTTCGTGGCTGGATGACGCCTCCGTTTCGGACCCTGTCGCGCGTCTGCACCGCGTGGTGCGTGAGCGCCGCCGCCGCGAGGACGTGGCGGCGCAGAACGAGCGGAAGGAGGCAGCCTTCCGCCTCCGCCACGCCACGGTCGGCAAGGGCCGCTGACCGTTCCACTCCCAGAGAGGCCTCATGTCCCCTTCCTCGACTTCACGGCAGGACCCGGCGGTTGCTCCCTGTCCCTTGCAAGCGGGCAAGGGACAGGTGGAGGTGGTCGTCGTCGATGACCGCGAAATGCCGCTGTCCGGCGTGGCGGTGGAGCTGGCGCGGGGGGCGACGGACGAGGCGCTGCGCATGCGCACCGACGAGCACGGCGTCGCGCTGTTCGAGGGGCTCGAGGAGGGGCGCTACCGCCTCCGGTTGCTCGACGTGGAGCCCGCGCTGTGGCGAGTGCTCGGCCGGCTCCCCCTGCCTCCGCGCGCTGCGGGCGCCGCGCCTCGCTGGAGCGCCGTCTCGCAGCCCAGGCCGCTGTCCTGGACGTGCGAAGGGACGGAGTCGCTCGCGGTGCTGGCGGCGAGGCTGGGGGTGCGTCCCTCGCGGCTCATCGACGCGAGCACGGGGCAGCCGCTCACCCCGGAGGTGGCCCCCGCGCCGGGGACGCGTGTGGAGGTGCGGCCGTTCTCCCACGAGTGGACGACGGTGGAGACCGGCTTCCGGCAGGTGGTTCACCGCATCGGGCTGCCCCTGTCCCTGGTGGTGGTGCTGCGAGACGGCACGCACCACCCCCGCGCGCACCAGCCCTACCTGTTGAAGGTGTGGCTGGACGACGAGGAGGAGCTGCCCGCGCGCGAGGGCATGACGGACGCGGAGGGCCGCATGGCGCAGGTGCTGCCCGCGCGCGCGGCGCGGGGCGAGGTGACGGTGTCTCCCGGCCGCGACGACGAGCGCAAGGTGACGCTGCGCTTCGCGGCGCTGCGCGCGACGAGCGCTCCGGAGGGCTTGCAGGAGCGGCTGGAGAACCTGGGGTTCTCCTGTGGCGGCGAGCGTGGCCAGGTCGGCCCGAAGACGCGCCTTGCCGTGGAGTGGTTCCAGTACGCGCTCGGGCTGCCTCCGAGCGGAGAGGCCGACGAGGCGACCTGCGCCGCGCTGGGCCTGTTGCACCGCTCGTAGCACCGGAGGACTTTTCCCATGCAGTGCCCCAACTGCGCGCCCGGCACCATGCGCGACCTGTCCGTGACGCCACCTCGCTGCTTGGAATGCGGCGCGGTGCTCGTTCCGGCGCCTCCCAGCACGCAGTCCCCCTTCGGCTCGATGGAGACCGATGTCGAGGAGGAGGACTTCGAGTTCGAGGAGTACGAGACGTATGAGGACCTGCTGGCCTCCCAGGAAGAGGTCGAGCGGCTGGAGAGCGGCGACTACGACGACGTCCTGGACGACTTCCTGGACGACGAGGAGCCGCACCGGCTCTCCAGCGACGAGATGCGAGAGGAGACGCTCCGGGCCTCGCTGGTCACCGACGACCTGACGCCCCCGGAGTCGCCACCGTCCAACGCGATGAGCGACGACGTCGCCGAGGAGCGCTGTGTCCCGCTGGGCGTGGAGACCACTGTCTCCGACAAGCCGGTGGTGCCGCCGAGCTTCCCGGTGCGGATGCTCCTGTGGAACATCGCCGACCTGGGCGGAGGCCCGAGCGGAACGCTCCCGGTGCGCAAGCAGTGGACCATTGACGCCCTGGCCCACGTCATCCGCACGGCGAACGCCGACATCGTCACCATCCTGGAGCTGAAGAAGAAGGGGGGCATCCGGCTGGTGGAGCCCAAGCCGCCCGCCCAGATGAAGCAACACACCGGCCGCGGGGGCAGCGGGACGAAGCTGCCGGTGTTGATGCGACTGGCGGCCGCCTTCGTTGAGCCCAGGGGCTACCAGGTCAAGACGGCCTCGGGCGCAGAGGTCGGCCAGGTCGCGGCGCGGGAGGCGGCGCTCCTCAATGACCTGGCGAAGCACTTCTCGGAGCGCGTGCGGCGGACCCTCTGGCCACGAGACGAGCAGGGCGAGGACGACGAGGCGCGGGACCCCGTCCCTATCGATTGGAGCGAGACCTCGCAGGAGCTGGACGCCGACAAGCTGGGCATCATCGAGGGCAGGCTCGATGCGGCCTGGGGGGCATGTGAGCCAGACCTGGTGAAGCGCTTCGGCAGGCCCGCGGCGAAGAAGGCGAAGGACGAGGCCGACGAAGAAGACGAGGAGCCGCCCGAGGCGCTCGTCGCGACATCGATTGACGTGTTGGGCAAGAAGCAGGCGAAGCTGGATGCCTACTGCCTGCTCTGCGTGCGGCTGCTCGTGGAGGAGGGCTACTACGATTGGCTCCAGCCCTACGCGAGCCGCTACACGTCGAAGGAGAAGGACTCGAAGAAGGGCGGGCCGGAGGCGACGGAGAAGCGGAAGCGGGACGAGCTGGCGCAGCTCGGGGTCACGCTGCTGCGCGAGCACTGCGGCATCCTGTTCCATCGCTACCTGGCCGTCGTCGCGGGCATGGAAGCCGACGAGGTCCCGGCCACCAAGCAGCTTGTCCTCGAGAACAGCCTGCACCGCTCCAACGACGCGCATCTGCAGCGCGTCTACGAGAAGAAGCTCGCGGAATATCAAGAGCGCAAGAGCGAGGTGGAGGACGCGCCGGAGGCCCACGCGGGCCTGAGCGAGTTCATCCGCATCCGAAATGCGCTGAACGAGCAGTGCAAGGCGCGCGGTGAGGAGGTCTATGCGTCGTGGCCCGCGGAGGTGCCCGACCAGCCCGTCAAGGGGCTCTACACCCAGGATGAGGCGTACGGCGTCCTGTGGCGCAAGTCCAGGTTGGACGTGGACGAAGCGGCCATCTCGTACCTCAGCGCCTACGTGGCGAAGCGCTCGCCGGGTGGCGAAGTCCCGTCAATGGACGTCGACGTGGAGATGGGGGACGAGGCGGAGGAGGCGCAGGCGCAGCCCGTCAAGAGCCTCTACAGCAAGCGGGAGCCCATCCGGATTCCGGTGCGGCTGGCGCAGGTGCAGAGCGCGCCCGAGGTGAGCGTGGTGGCGTGGCATCCCCCCGCGCCGGGAGACCGTAACAAGAACGCGCGCGGCACGGACTTCCGCGCCTTCCTCCAGTACTGCAAGGACGAGCGCCAGGAGAAGGTGCTCGGCGTGGTGCTCTCGGACCTGAACATCGACACCGCCCGGCCCAAGGCCGAGCTCGCGAAGGATGGCACGCCGTACATCGACACCTGCGTGGAGCGCTTGTCGTTCCACCAGTTCTTCCAGACGCTGCTGGGGCCCGAGGCGGATGCAAGCCACCTGTACGCCATGGCGCCGCAGCTCTCGACCATCGCCAAGAGCAAGTTTGGAAGCTGGGCGGTGGACAGCGAGAAGGCGTTTGGGGACGGCTCGCTCAAGACGCTCCGGAGCTTCGTCAACAGCAAGGTGAAGCCGGAGCTGTTCGCCCCCTTCAAGACGTCAACGGGCCGCGAGCTGCGGCCCGCGCTCTCCTCCGCGGAGGACGTGCTGGCCCACATCGAGTCGTTCATCACCCCGCCGCAGCAGCGCTACGGGGCGAGCGGCTACGACAAGATTCTCGTGTACTCGAGGCGGACGGATGGCTGGCTGCTGGAGCAGTCGTCGGTCTACGTCATCCCGTTTCCCATGGTGCTCGCGGACGAGCAGGAGAAGGGCCTCTTCTTCATCCACGGCAACCTGCTGCCCAAGCACCTCCAGCCGTTCTGGCGGCTCATCCAGTTGGAGGACGCGAAGCTGCCCGAAGACAAGCGGATCTTCGACAAGCTGCGCGCCCCGGGCGTGAAGCTCACGGGCTCGGAGGACGCGCGCTGGGAAGCGGTCATGGTCGCCGCGAAGAAGCTGAGCGACCACATGCCGCTCGTCTCCGACCTGCGGCTCGTCTACAGCGGCGAGGAGGCGCTGGTCGTGGAGGAGGTGGAGGTCGCCACCGAGACGGTGTCCGCCGAGCTGGGTGGACTGGAGGCGCTTTGTGCCGCCTATCAGAAGTCCCACGCCGCGGATGATGAGGCCACGAACGCGCTGAGCGCGATTCTGGACGCCGCGGAGAGGGTCCCCGCTTCGGACCATGCCCGCTCCAACGCGCTGGTGGCGGAGGCCATGCAGTGGCGGGAGACGTTCGCCGCGCTGCGGAGCGCGGGCTTCGACCCGGAGGCGTACTGGGACAGTCGGCCCGCGCTGAAGTCGGAGAAGGGGAAGGACAAGGGCGGCGGCAACGGCATCTCGCTGGACACCCACCTGGCCTCCATCCACCAGGGGCGGGTTCCCAACGCGGGCGGAGGGGATTGTCTGTTCCGCGCGCTGTCTCAGTTGTTCTTCGGCACGGAGGAGCACCACCGCGAGGTGCGCCAGGCGGTGGTCAATCACCTGGAGGACCTGCTCGCCGGGCAGTCGCTGGACGGTGGAGGGATGGTGGGGCCGGCGACGGCAGCGACGTTCCGGCAGGACATGGGGTTGCTGCTCGACTGGCACCGCGTGGCCTGGCCCCACGAGCCCGCATACCGCCGCGTCGCGGGCGTGGACCCCTGGCGGCAGTACCTGCGGGCCATGAGCAGGGACCGGGCTTGGGGCGACCACGTGGCGCTGGCGGCGGCGTCCCACCTGTTCCAGGTGCGCTTCGAGATGTTCGCTCGGACAGGGGCGACTTCGTACTGGACGGACCTGGTGGACTTCGTGCCGCGCACCGAGGGACACGCGGCGCGGCCCCTGCTTCGACTGGCGAACCTGGGCAACGCGCACTACGAGGCGGTGGGGCCCACGGATGCGCCGCTCCCCCCTGCCTCGGCCTTCCCCGCCGTACTGGAAGCGCTCAGCGCGCGCCGCCGCCGCGACGAGGGGCAGGCGCCTCCATCCGGCTCGAAGAAGGTCGAGTCCCCCCAGTCAGCGACCGCGCCCACGAAGCCCGCCACGTCGGATCCGTCCACCGTGGGGCCCGTGTGCAAGTGGACGCACACGCACTACTTCAAGTCCGACACGCCCGCCCACCACCCGCACGCGCTCTTCCTCTTCGGAGAGAACGACGCCTCGAAGAAGAAGAAGCACTCCCAGAGCAACACGCAGGCCGTCATCCGGATGAATCCGAACGCGCTGGGGATTCGCACCTGCTGGATCGCGGGCGTGGGCATGCGGGACACGGACCTCGCGAAGAACCAGGTGGCGATTGATCAGGACTGTGACGAGGCCGTCCAGCTCCTGATGAGCGGCAAGTACACCACCCTGGTGGTGCCGTGGAACCACGCGTTGGACAGCGTGGACATCGGGACGGGGATTGCCGCGCTGCCCGCGAACGCGCCCAAGACGTGGGCGCACCTGACGAAGCGCATCGACGCGCTCATCGACTGGGCAAGCAAGCACCTGGGCACGGTGCTGGTCGTCCCGCAGGTGAACGCGCTCGTGCCCACCGTGGTGCAGCAGCAGGCGTCGGACCTCCACCTGCAGGAGGTCTCGAACGTGATGAGCCAGTCCTCCACCATGGGAGATGACTCCAGCACGAGCGTGCTGGGGCAGCCGAACGTCGTGTCTTTGAGGACGCTGCTCTTCTCCGGAGCGACTTCGCCTGAGACGGGCCTGTTGTCGGACAAGGACTACGAGAAGAACAAGGCGATGCTCGACGAGGACCTGGCCGTGCTCACCCAGAAGGTGGAGAGCGGCCAGTACCGCAGGCTCGTGCTCGAACGCGACGAGGAGGGGGACATCGTCCTGGGCACGGCCTTGGGGAAGCTCGACCAGCACGCGCCTCGGACGCTGGACTATCTGCGCGAGCGCCTGGAGGCGTTGTGCAGGCGCTGTGCGGAGGTCCACGTCAAGCGCGCGACGTCAAAGGGGCAGGTCGTCGAGGACGAGAACTCGATGCAGGGCATCGAGGGGTCGCAGTCCCTGGACTTCCTGTCCGTCGACGATGGCCGTACTTCTTCCGAAGGAGTCAAGCGCAAGAAGCCCAGCTTCGCCTACGAGGACGAGGAGGACGACGACGCCACCCAGGAGATGGACCCGGCGGAATGGGGGACCTCGGCGTTCTCGGACGCGAGCTTCAGTGGCGGGTCACAGTCGTCGCAGTCCTTCTCGGGCTCGGGACAGGTTGCGCCGTCGAGCCATAAGAAGCGCAAGTTCAACGGGCCGCCTGCGAGCGCCGAGGACGATGAAGAAGTGCAACTCGTGAATGACGACGACGTGCCGCCCCCGCCTCCCGTTTGGGAGGAGGGGGATGAGGCAGACCCCAAGAGGCATAAGAAGGGGCCGACTGAGTAGGGCCTCGGCCTGAGTGCCGCTTCCACGACAGCTTCATCACCGCACGACCCATGTGCGGTTGGCCTTTCATCGCGGGCGGTGTTCACCAGGCGATTGAAGTGCCCATCATTGAAGCTGAGGATGGAGTCCCCGTGGTCGACCGCCTGCTACCCCAGGTCCACTGGCAGCCGACACGCCCAACGCCGCCCTGGAAAACACCCTCATGGCAAACCCAAGCGCACGCGCCCTCGAGGAGTACACCGCCCTTGTGGAGCAGCAGCGGTCGCAGGCCCTGAGTGCCGAGCAGCAACAGCGCCTCGAGTTGCTCCGAGACGTCCTCCTGGAGCTGGGGGCGCTCCCGCCTGAAGGCAGCTCCCTTCCCGTCAGGCCGGTGAGGGCGGACGCGGTGCTCGAACTTTCGTTCGCCACCCAGGACGACGTGGTGCGTGCCTTCAGCAAGAACATCGGAACCGGGGGGCTGGCCATCCGCACCTCGCGCGTGCTGCCGGTTGGAAGCATGCTGGAGCTGCGAATCACGCTGCCAGATGCGCCCGAGCTCCTCATCGCCCATGGCCAGGTCGCCTGGTCGCGGGAGGAGGGGATGGGCGTGGCCTTCACCCAGCTCCCGGCCGAGGGTGAGCGCAGGCTGAAGGAGCTGCTGGTGAAGGACGCCTCGCTGCTCAATCGCGTGCGCAACGTCCTGCGCACGGACGTCCGGGAGTTGCTGACGTCGGACGTCCGCGAGCTCGGAAACGCCCCGACCGTCGCTCCCAAGGCAGCGGAGGCGGTGGAGGTGGATACGCGGCCACTCGTCCTGGTGCGCCTCTCCGACGCGCGGCTGATGACGCTGGTCTCGGAGCTGTTCGCGCAGAAGGGCATTCGCGTGGTGACGGAGAGCGACACGCCCGTGCCGCTCGTCGTCGTCGACGCGAGCTCGGCCCTGGATGTCCTCACGTCCGCGGCCCGCATCGGCACGCGCAGCGTCATGGTGAACGTGAGCGGGCCGGACTCGTTGGTGGGCCGGCTCTCCCACCTGAATCCCGCGGCGTACGTGAGGCACCCGGCCAATGCGGCTTCGGTGTTCCACGCCGTGGAGCGGCTGCTCGCGGCCTCGCCAGGACAGCCGGCCCGGGGTTCGCGCAAGTAGGAGAACTTGGGGTGCCTGCCTGGCGAACGCCTCGGGGCGCCGCGACCCTGCCGGCGCCCCGATACGCGGCTCAGGCGACGCGGGGGAAGTCCACCTCGGTGCCGGCCACCACGTTGAGGTAGTTGGTGAGCACGTTCTGCGCGACGGCGGCCACCACCTCCACCAGCTCCGCGTCGCTCAGCCCCTCCCTGCGCGCCTGCGCGAGCTGCGGGCCCACGTCCGCCGCCCGCGTACGGGCAATGGCGACGGCAAGGTCCAGGATGGCCTGCTCGCGCGGGTCCGCCGAGCGGCCCGAGCGAAAGCCACTCAGCTCCTCTTGCTTCACACCGTGTCCCTTCGCCAGCGCCGTGTGCGCGGAGAGGCAGTAGGTGCAGCGGTTCAGCTCCGCCACCGCGATGGCGATGGCCTCCTGCGTGCGCGGCGACAGCGTCGCGCCGCCCATGGCGTTGAAGTAGCCCGCCACGGCGTCGAGCGCAGCGGGGGAGTGGGCGAAGGTGGAGAACATCTTCGGCACAGCTCCGAACTTCGCCTTCAGCGCGGCGAGCGTGGGCTCGGAGGCGGCAGGCGTATTCGTGGAGCCAACAGGGGCGATGAGGGGCGTCGTCATGGGGTGCTCCCAGGGACAGCGGGTTGTGTGGCAGGTCGATTGGTTTCGACTCGATACCAAATGCGCTCGCCGCCTCCGCTTGTCAAGTCGGTGTCGACACGATACCTTTGATTCATGGCTGGAGACCGCCTCTACGTGCTGCTTGAGCGACTCGGGAACCTGCTCCGCACGGAGGAGCGGGCAGCGGGGCTGCCTCACGGGCTGCAGCCGGTGCACCTGCAGGCGCTGCGCTACTTGCAGGCTTGCAATCGCTACAGCAACACACCTGCTGCGCTGACGGAGTACCTGGGGCTCACCAAGGGCACCGTGTCCCAGACGCTCCTGCTGCTGGAGGAGAAGGGGCTGTTGCGGAAGGAAGCCGATACGGAGGACCGGCGCGTCATCCACCTGCTGTTGACGGAGGCGGGCCGCGGGGTGCTGAAAGAGGCCTTGCCACCCGAGCTCTTCAAGCGGGCCCTCACGCGGTTGCCTGGTGATGGCGCGGCACTGGAAGAGGCCCTCTCCGAGCTGTTGAGCTCCCTGCAGGCCGCGAATGGCCAGCGCAGCTTCGGCGTCTGCGGCACCTGCAAGCATTTCCAGCGAGAGGGCTCGGGGCGCTTCCGCTGCGGCCTGACACGGGAGCCGCTGTCACGCGAGGACAGCGAGCTGCTGTGCAGGGAGCATGCGGCCCTCCCGGCGGGCCACTGACTCTCGGATCGAGTCGCTCGTCGGGCTTGATTCCCTTCCGGAACCAGGCGAACCGAAAGTGGCTTTGTGGCTCAGGACGTGGGCGTGGACTCTGGGGCCGAGAGGCCCGCCGCGACCTCCAGCGGCAAGTAGCACATAGGCCGTGTCACCCTCGGCCACCCTCACCGCCTCCGTCTGGGTGACGTAGCCCTCCTGGAGGTCACCAGGGTGTAGACGCCCGGGGGCACGTTCCTCGGAGCGACGCGAACATCGCGGGGGCGTGGAAGTCGAGCAATCGGCAGGCGCGCGTGTTTCGGGGCAAGCCGAGCACCGATTCCAGGCCAATCCGAGCAGTGATTCCGGAGCAAGGGGGCAGCCGTTCCGGGGATGCCGAGCAGGCATTCCAACGATTCGAGACCAGGTGGTCCAAGGCGCGCTCCGGTTGCTGCTAAAACCCGTCTTCAAGGCCGACTTCTCGGCACATTCGTTCGGGGCGAAACCTGGGGCACGCAACCCACTGGCGCGCCACTCCTCCAATCGTCTCTTCCACCTCTTCGCCAGGCACACAGGGTGTCTGGGGCGCTCAATACGCGCATGAGGCAGTTTGAGCCTGTCCCGGTTCCGTGGCTCTCCCGCACTTAGTGTGCTCTCCCTCAGAAGAGCAGGCAGACGCAGCAGGGCGCCATTGGAGACAATCTCCTCGGGAGGCCCGGATTTCGAGCCGGACTCTCTCTCCTGCATCAACCAACGTGCGCCCTCTCTGCCAACGTGAGTGAGACAGTTCGTACCCGGCAGTTTATCAACTTTTCGGCCGCTCACAGCGCTGCACCGGCCGCGCGGTTTCCGAACTCCTGGTCGCCGATGACCAGAAATCTGCGCTTCTTACTGACCATCAACACTCCCCTGGTGGACGGGCTGGCGAAGCTGGTGGTGCCCCTGGCGCCGAGTGCGCCGGCGAGCAGCGATGCGCCCCCGGTCGGAGCCGTGCCGTCCATTAGCGTGAACGTGCACCTCCACCAGGACGGCTCGGTGAGCGCGGACGTCCAGGCGCCGGGCGCAACGGAGCACTCGCGGCGCCTGGGCCAGCACCTGGGCGGGGCCGTCCGCCGGGTGATGTTGGAGGAGATGCGGCCTGGCGGCTTCGTCTACGACTTCGTCAACAGGCGGAGGTGACGAGCGAGAACCGCTCTGACGCCTCATTGGTGGATGGGAGGGCGGCGACGTGCTTGGAATATCAAGCCGAAGGTACGCAAAGATTGGCGTTCGTTGCGCGGTGGTTCCCCGTGGGCGAATGCCTTTCGCTCCACCAGGGAGATATGGCTATGGTGGACGCCTCAACCCGAGCACTAAGGAGTGACTTCATGAAGAGGCCAGTGGTTCTGCTTTTGAGCGCGATTTCGATGCTTGTTGCTGCCGGGTGCGGGCCGGACCTGTCGGAGAGCGAAGCCAGAGACCATGAGACACAGGAGCAGGCGGCCGTTCCAGGGTGCATAACGACTGTTATCCCGCCATATGTGATTTATAATTCTACGACAGGTCAACCTCGTGGGGTGGAGTCGACTGCGACAGTCGTGTGCGGTTCGGTTCAGCCTCATATTGACGTGGCGGCCCGCGTGTTTTATCCGGCAGGTCCTCGGGGCGTGACCAATGGGTGGACGTGCTATGGTGCGTCATCGTGCACGGGGGTAGCACGAGATGCGTATATCCCGGGCGTATGGGAGTCGCGAGGCCTCTCCACCATCGGAGGAGATACAGCGACCATAACAGTTTCGCTGTAAGTGGTTGTGAGAGGTGCGAGACCGACTCGATTTTATGAATCGGAGGCCGGCTGCACTGCGAGGCCCGCCCAAAGCTATAAGCGGGCCGTCGATTCAGCGCTCAGGGCAGATGTCTTCCCAGTCGACTTGCATGAAGGCTGTCTGGCTCCCTCGGCGGAGCACTGGGCCGTAACACGAGCAGAACTCCGAGCCAACCCGTACTGAGTACGTGGCATCGCTGAAGTAGCTGTAGCTGTACGAGCTGTTGCCGCACCACGGCAAGGCATCCTCCCTGGATGCGAGGTTGTCCTGGTCGCCGACTTCTCCTTCGACACCACCACAGCCGAGCGAGAGCCCGGCCGCGAGTCCAAGGGCAGCGAGCATCACTGGTATCTTCATGAGGCATCCTTTGGTGAGGAACTCCGTCATCGGGTTCCGGTGCCTATTCAAGATGGAAGGCGAATGCTGGTGAATCGTGGAATGCCCGTATTGCGCTGGGCGTCCGTAACCGTCCGGTGGACGTCGTGCCAGGAGGCTTGATGACGGACGAGGACCGTGTTCGGCGCGCGCCTCGACGAGCGAGCTGTTCAGTGACTGAGCTGGAGGAGCGAATCGGGAGGGTCGGCGGCGCGTCGCCGCTTCCACTCGTGGGGTAGCAGCTCACCGATGCGCGAGTTGGGGTGTGTCTGCACGCGCAGCAGGACGTCCGCGAGATACGTCTCGGGGTTGACGCC
>NZ_JABXEO010000137.1:0-12489 GCF_013372585.1 Myxococcus sp. AM010 | reverse complement strand
CCGCCATGTTCGCCCTCCCCTCCCCCGTCCTCGTCGTCGCCGCCATCCTGTTCTTCCCCGTCGTGCTCGCCGGCAGCATGCTGCTGGACGCCTTCGAGACGGAGCTGGAGGAGCGCCCGGCGCGGTGACGCGGCCGGCGGTGTAGGCTCCCGCTGGCGCATGCCGGAAACGTCGGAAGGCTCCATCGTCCGCGCCACCCTGCGGGCCCTCGTGGAGCCCCGACGGCTGCTGCCCATCCTCGTCGTCTCCGGCGCGCTGGTGACGGCGCAGGTGCGCTTCAGCCACGCCCCCCTCTGGGCCGCGTTCGGGCTGGGCCTCCTGATGTGCCTGCTCTTCATCGCGGTAGCGCCCGTCTCCTATCGCGTCCTCTTCCCGGAGGGCCTGGACCTCAGCCACGGCGGCATCCGGCTCCTGCTCTACGGCACCGTGGGCAGCGGCGTGGTGCTCACCTCCGGCTTCGTGCTGCCGAAGCTCCTGGGCATGGGCCCCACCTTCCTCACGCAGCCCACCAACCTCGCGGTGTGCGGCGCGCTCTTCCTCGTGGGGGGCTGGGGCCTGGGCCGCGACATCGGCTTCGAGGAGAGCCTCACCCGCGAGCGCGCCCGCGCCGCCCGCTTCGCGCTGGAGGCCGAGCAGGCCCAGCTCCTCGCGCTGCGCAGCCACCTGGACCCGCACTTCCTCTTCAACACGCTCAACGCCATCGCGGAGTGGTGCCGCGAGGACGGCGTCGTCGCGGAGGCCGCCGTGCTGCGGCTGTCCACCATGCTCCGCTCCGTGCTCGCGGGCGTGCGCAGCGCCACCTGGCCCCTGGCCCGGGAGCTGGAGCTCATCCGCACGCTCTTTGACCTGCACCTGCTCCGCGACCCGCACCTCTTCCAGCTCACGCTGAACGTCCCCGCCGGCATGGAGGAAGTGCCCGTCCCGCCGCTCGTGCTGCTGCCCCTGGCGGAGAACGCGGTGAAGCATGGCCCCGCCGCCGGCCACCGCGGCCCCTTGTCCCTGGAGGTCACCGCGCGGGGACACGAGGTGGAGGTCGCCATCGAGAACCCGGGCCCTTCGCGTGGCCCCCGTGAGGGCAGCGCCGGTCTGCCCACCGTGGAGCGCCGCCTCGCCCTGGCCTACGGAGGCGCCGCCCGGCTCGTGCTCGACAGCGGCGAAGCGCGCACCCGTGTCACCGTCACCCTGCCCCGCGCGGGCCCCCAACCTGGAGTCCTCACCTGAGCGCCCCGCTTCGCGTCCTCATCGCCGATGACGAACTGCTCGCCCGAAAGCGCCTGACGCGGCTGCTCGCGGCGCTCCCGGACACGGAGGTCTGCGGCGAGGCCTCGGACGCGGAGGGCGTCCTGTCCGCCGTGCGCGCGGGCGGCGTGGACGTGGTGCTGCTGGACATCCACATGCCCGGCCTCAGCGGCCTGGATGCCCTGGCCCTGCTGCCGGAGGGCGGCCCGCGCGTCATCCTCTGCACCGCCCACGCCGAGCACGCCGTGCAGGCCTTCGAACATGGCGCGGTGGACTACGTGCTCAAGCCCGTGGAGCCCGCGCGCCTGCAGAAGGCCCTGGAGCGGGTACGCGCACGCGGCCCTGCCGCGGTCAGCCCCCCACCGAAGCCACCTGGCCCGCCCGTCCGCGGCCTGGGGCGGCTGCCCATTCCCACGCGGCAGGGCATCGTCCTGGTGGATACCGAGGCCATCTCCCACGCGTCACTGGAGGACGAACTGGTGACGGTGTTCACCACGCAGGGAGACTTCCTCACCGACTTCACCCTCAACGAGCTGGTGGAGAAGCTGCCGTCCGAGCACTTCCACCGCGTGCACCGCCGCGCGCTGCTCAACCTCACGCACGTGGCGCGCCTGGAGCCGCTGGACACGGGCGGCTACCTGGCGCGCACGCTGCGAGGCCACGCGGTGGAGGTGAGCCGTCAGTCCGCGCGCGAGCTGCGGCGCATGCTGGGCCTGCGTCGCGGCGTCGAGGAAGAGGGCTGAACAAAGACAAAGGCCCGCGCTCCGGTGCATCCGCGCGGGCCCGGCTGCGAGTGACGACCTACTTCACGCGCACTTCGACGCTGACGACCCGGCCACCCTCGTTGCGCGAATAGACGACGGTGCCGCGCTCCGTCCACACCGGCCCGAAGCCCGTGCCCAGGCTGTAGGCCGAAGCGACGTCATAGTCCTTGTCGAAGCTGATGACGCGCACCTCGCCGTCCTCGCCCTGCCGCAGGCTCGTCGTGGTGTAGACGATGATGCGCCGGTCCGCGTCCCACTCCAGCGTGCCACCCAGCGCGGGGGTGGGGATGTAGGCCGAGCTGAACTGCGTGGTGCCCACGTTCGTCACCTGCTTCAGGTCCTTGCCGTTCGCCTTCACGCGCCACAGCGAGGGCACGCCCGAGCGCTGCATGGACTGAAACAGCACGGTGCGCCCATCCGGTGTCCACACCGGCGCGCTGTCATCGAAGCCCTCCGTCACCCGGTCCGACTTGCCCGAGTTCGCGTTGAGCACGTACAGCTCCGAGCGCTGCACCACGTCACCCTCGCGGTAGCCATCCGGCAGCTTCGCGTACACCACGCGGTCGCCATCCGGGGACACCTCGGGCGCGCCGGTGCGCTGCGCCACCAGGTGCGAGGTGCCCTGGTTGTCCATGCGCATGAGCTGAAGCGAGGTCGTCTGGTACACGATGATGCGCCGGTCGGCGGACTCGGACGACGGCTCCACCAACGACTGGGCCGCCACGCCAGCGGACTCAGCGTCCGCGTACGCCTCCGCTCCACCGCACGCGGCGAGCAGCAGCGAAGAAGCCATCCACATCGCAAGGTTCCTACGGGGACTACGGCAGCGGACGTCGGTCGGATGCATACGGTCCTCTGGGTGGAATCCACCTACCAGCGCGGGGTTGACAGGTTTTACAGTCCGCGCTCACCGGTATTCCAGGTCAGAACACCATAACAACCTGGACCGTCATAAATGCTACCCGCCGACTGGACGCGACACCGCCACACACCGCGTCAGGGTGACGCGAAAAGTGAGTGAACCTGGGTCGCGTCCGCGCCAAGGAAGTCTGAGAGGACCCGGGATGGTTGGATGGGGACGGCGATGCCAGCGCGCGCGCACCGCGCGGCCTCGTCCAACGTGAGCGCAGGCGTGGAGCAGTAGGACTCCCGCCAGTGCTCGGCGAGCTGCCGGGCGAAAGTCACGCGCAGGGCCTCCACCTTCGCCTCCAACCAGACCTCCGCGTGGGTGAAGCTCGGGCTCTGGGGCCGCACGTTGCCTTCCGTGAAGGTGACGTCGTGCTCGTGTCCGGACTCGGAGAGCTGGTCCTGCAACATCACGGTGAGGGGGCCGCGCCGGGCGTCCAGCACCGCGGAGGAGGCCACCGCGACGTGGTGCGCCTGCGACAGCCGCAGCGCGTGGTATTCAAAGGACTTCGGGACGTCGCGGTAGCGCGTGACGGGCACGGAGTAGGTGTGCGTGTGCTGGGTGTACTTCGTCACCGTGCGCGTCTTCGTCTTGCCGTCCTCGTCGGTGTACTCCTCCTCCGCCTCGTAGGGCTCCTCGATGACCTCCGTGCGGTCCTCGTGGTCCGTGTAGGGCACGCGGTCCGTCCATGACGCGCTCAGCGACACCGGCTGGCTGTCGCGCTCGGTGACGAAGCGTCCCTCCAGGCTGAACTCCGGCCGCGCCGAGCCTCCCGGCGCGAACCACGGCGAGGACTCGAAGGCCTGGGTGAGCCGGGCCTCCAACTGCGCCTGCTGGGCCTCGTTCAGGCCCTCCACGATGCCCGCCCACGACGGCGAGCCGAACAGCTCGGGCGCCGTCGCGGGGCGCGGCGCGTACTCCCGCCAGTGGCCGCAGTAGCGGAACACCAGCTCGCGCCAGTGCGGGCTGTCCTCCGTGCTGAGGTCGCGCAGCCGCTGGCACGACGTCTTGCCGCTCTGGAGCACCAGCCACTCCATGTCGCGGGAGATGAGGGCCAGCTCGCGGTGCGCCAGCAGCGGCTGCTTGCGTTGCAATGCCTGCTCCGCCGTGAGCGCGTGTCCCTGGCGCGCGGGATTTCCGACGAGCCGCTGGAGATGACGGCGGGTGCCGTCCACCTCCTCGCGCAGGGAGCTCTCCAAGCCCCCATTCAGCTTCGAGTTCCATGCCGTCCGGTGGTCCAGGAAGCGCAGGAGCCACGCCTCCGCTTCTTCGTCATCCCCTTCCAGGCGCGTCTCCCGCGCGTTGCTCAGCAACTGTGCCAGCGCGCGCGCGCGCAGGTGCTCGCGGGCCAGGAGGAGCTCCTGGTCATAAGGGCGCTTCTGGATGAGGTCGTCGTAGATGGCGGCGGCCTCCACGAACATGCCCTTGCGCGCCAGGGAGTCCGCGCGGCCGCGCAAGGTGGTGCAGGCGCACAGCGCCAGGACGGAGACGACGAGGAGGAGCCGGGCCATGGTCACGAAAGAGCAGGTCGAGTGCGTCCGGTGACGGACGTGGCGGCGGGATATTCACGGGGCGCGACCCTTCGCCGCACGCCGCCGGAGACAGGCTACTCGACCGGCCATGAATGGACAGGCGCTCCGGATTCGGAGTGCTGGAGGTAGCGCTCCAGCATCGCCGCCAGGGCGTCCTGCCGGGGCATCTGTGACTCCAGCCGCGCCAGCACCTGCCGCTGCCAGGTCGCGCCCGTCCGTCGCAGCAGGACGCGCTGTTCGATGATGCCCAGCAAGCTGTCCGCCTCCGCCGCGTCCACGCCCGCGCGCACCAGGCCCTCGCGGGCTTCGGGGAGCAGCCGCTTCACCAACTCCGTCGCCGCCACGGGCTGGGGGCTGGGCGCCGTGGCCGAGGGCCACAGCAGCTCCGCGTCCAGGCCCTGCCGCGCGGCGCGGATGAAGTTGCCGTACGCGTGGACGAACGGCAGCGCGGGCAGCAGCGCGTCCACGCGCTCGGCCAGCGCCAACGTGAGGCCCAGCAGGAAGGCGCCGTTGGCCACCATGTCCACCGGCGTGGGCCCGGCGGGCAGCGCGCGGAACTCGATGCGCAGGTGGCCTCCGTCCTTCGGGTCGTAGATGGCGCGGTTCCAGCTCCACACCGTGCTCTGGTGCAGGCGCAGCTCCTCCAGGCTTGGCACCTCGCCCGCCGCCACGCGCTCGCGCGGGGGCTCGCTGCCCGACACCGGCAACAGCGGCGGATGCAGCGCCACCGCTTCGGCGAACAGCTCGTGGGCGCCCTCACGCACCCAGCCATGGCCGAACGACACGCGCGCGTGGGGCTGGAAGCCGCCTTCTCCGGGCTCGCCCCGGTCGTCCACCGCTTGCCGGAACAGGGCCACGCGCGTCTCGTCCCACAGCTTCCGTCCCAGGAAGAGCGGCGAGTTGCCCGCCGCCGCCAGCACCGGCGCGGTGGCGAGCTGCGCCGCGTTGTACATGCGCGCGAAGTCACCCGGCGCCACGCGCAGGTGGTACTGGAGCGACGTGTTCGCGCCCTCCAGCGTCACGTCCTTCCAGGTGAGCGACAGCGCCTCCTCCTCGCCCCGAATCGACACCTGGAACGGCGCGGACCGGCGCTGGCGGATGGCGGTGGACATGGCGCGATAGCGCGGCTCGTTCGTGAGCGCGCCACTGCCCAGGTCCGCCTCGCGCAAGGTGGGGAGGATGCCGATGACGGCCACGCGCGCGCCCTGCGTGGACGCGGCCCGGCGCACCGCGCCCACCGCGCCCTCCACCTCCTGGCGCAGCGCACTGAAGGACCTGCCGGCCAGCGGGCCCGGACGCAGGTTCACCTCCAGGTTGAAGGCATCCAACTCCAGCGTCACGCGGGGGTCCTCCGCGCGCGCCAGCACCTCCCGGTTCACGGGCAGCGGGAAGCCCAGGCGGTCCACGAGGTACAGCTCCAGCTCCGCGCCCACCGTCGGCGCGCCCGCGCCGAACCCCGGACGCGCCAGGAGCGCCCGCAGCGCCTCCAGGCACTCCACCAGCCGCCGGGAGAAACGCGCGTGGTCCTCCGGACGGAACTCCTCCTGCTGGATGGCCATCCCCATGACGCCTCAAGGTAGGCACGGCCGCCTGCTCCCGCCCGGGAGCCCGCCTGCACGGCCACCAGGCACCTGCCGGACCGCCCCGCGGGGCAGGGTCAATGTCCACGAACGGCACCGGGCACGGGTAGGTACGCCCGCGCCCGGTGTGTTATCTCCGGGCCTGGCCATGCCGTCCGACACGTCCGCCAACCTGTACGATTTGACGCGGCCCGCGCTGGGAGCGCTGCTCTCCGGCTGGGGCTTCGGCCCCTACCACCGCGACCAGCTCTGGACCGCGCTGTACCGCCGGCACGCGACCACCTTCGACGAGTTGGACGGACTCAAGCCGGAGCTGCTGCGCGCGCTGCGCGAGCACACGCGCCTGGGCCAGCTGGCCACCCACCACGAGTCCTTCAGCAGCGACGGCTTCACGCACAAGCTGCTGCTGCGCCTGGACGACGGGCAGACCATTGAAACCGTGCTGATGCGGTTCAAGGGGCGCGCCACGGTGTGCATCAGCACGCAGGCCGGCTGCGCCATGGGCTGCGTCTTCTGCGCCACCGGGCAGATGGGGCTGTCACGTCACCTGACGCCCGGCGAAATCGTGGGGCAGATACTCCACGTCAACCGCATCCTGCGCGCCTCCGGCGAGACGCTGCGCAACGTCGTCCTCATGGGCATGGGCGAGCCGCTGCACAACTACGAGCACACCATGTCCGCGGTGGACGTGCTGGTGGATGCGCTGGGGCTCGCCATGGGCCCACGCTTCATCACGCTCAGCACGGTGGGCGTGGTGCCCGGCATCCGGCGGCTCGCGGACGAAGCGCGCCCCATCCACCTGGCCGTCAGCCTCCATGGCGCCACCGACGCCGAACGCGCGGCGCTGGTCCCCGCGGGGCGCCGCTGGCCCCTGGACGAGCTGATGGACGCGTGCCGCTACTACAGCGAGAAGCGCAAGCGCCGCATCTTCTTCGAGTGGACGCTCATCTCCGGCCGCAACGACACCGCCGAGCACGCGCACACTCTGGGCCAGCTGCTGCGCGGCATGGACGCGCACGTCAACGTCATCCCCCTCAACCCCACGGTGGGTTACGACGGCGGCCCCAGCAGGCCTGAGTCCGTGCGCGCCTTCCAGGACGTGCTCGCCTCCCATGGCGTGCCCAGCACGGTGCGTCAGCGCCGGGGCATCGACATCGACGCGGGCTGTGGCCAGCTCAAGGCCACCGTGGAGCGCCGCTCACGCCGTTCACTTCCCACCAGCGCCTGACGCATTCCTGAAGGCCCCAAGCCTGCTGTCCGCCCAGGCCCCGGGTACGAGCGCGCTGGTGACGCGAAGGCCCATTCGTCAGGGTCCTGAGTTACACCCCGAGGGGTTCGCCGTGTCGGTGGCGGACGCCCATGTCGATTACGGGCGGTGCCCCTTGCACGCGACACGGCCATGGGCACATTCTTTCCATCGGCTTCCCCGGGGAGGTGGGCGATGCTTTCCATCCAGGAGCACGCAACGGTGGATGAGGCGAGCAGCGAGCTGCTCGACTTCGTTCTCAAGCCGTACAACTGGCTGTCACTGCCAAGAACAGGCACGGACCCGGCGGCATGGCCCGGGCAGAACACGCTCTATCAGCGCCGCGTGGGGCCGCTGCGTATCTGCGCGTCCGTGGACGTGGCGGCCACGCTGGACGTTTTCCTGCACATCGCCTTCCGTGCACCGGGCCTCACGCCGGTGAAGGCGGCGGACTACCTGGAAAACTTCCTCAAGCAGCGGCTGCCACTGACGCCCAACTCCGAATGGCAGGTGGAGGTGGACGAGCGCCGGTGGATTCACTTCTCGCGGCGCTACGCGGGCCCTCACCTCAAGGCGTGAGCGGCTCCAGCCGGTAGTGGCGCAGCGGCTGCGCCACGTTCTTCACGGGCGTCTCCGTCAGGGGCCCGAAGCGCAGGCCCTGGAAGAAGGGCTCCTCGGAGCCCACCAGCGCGGCATGCACGCTGTCCATCACCAGCGTCTCCCGGAAGCCCGCCAGTGACTGGAGGCGGGCCGCCTGGTTCATGCCGCTGGAGAACGCCGTGTACTGGCGGTTGGGCCCGAAGAGGCCGCAGTTGGCGTGCGCCAGGTTGACGCCCACCGCCACCCCCAGACCGGGCAGCTTCACGCGCTCACACAGCGCCGCGACCTCCTCGCGCGCGCCCAGTGACGCGGTGAAGGCCTGGATGTCACACGCGGCCCGCACCGCCGCCTGTGCGCGCTCGCGCGGCGTCCCCTTGAAGAAGGGCGGCCCGAAGAGGCCGATGACGCAGTCACCGACCATCTTGTCGAACACGCCGCCGTGCTCCCAGATGCAGCCCACGGCGCGCTCGCTCCACTCGTCCACGAAGCGGCCGATGTCGCGCGGGCTGTCGAAGCCCCGCTCGCAGATGCGGGTGAAGCCGTTGATGTCCGCGAAGAGGATGCCCACCTCCTGGTCCTGCGCCCGCAGGTGCTGGGCATAGGCGGGCTCCTGCAACAACGCGTCGATGATGGCGTTGGGGAAGAACTGCGACAGGTGGATGCGCTCGCGGTTGTAGTCCTGGAGCCGCTGACTCAGCGTGGACGCCAGCACCCGGATGAGGTCCATGGCGTAGGAGGAGAAGCCGTTGTCGTTCCACACGACAATCTTCCCCAGCGGCCCAGACGTGGCGGCGCCGGAGATGAGCACGGCCTCCGTGGTTCGGCCGGAGAAGAGCCGCCGCAGCGTGGACTCCTCGCTCAGGAGCAGCCGGGGGCCATGTTGACGGATGGCCGCCTCCAACCCCGCGTGGGGCTGCTCGCCGCTTTCGAACTCCAGGTGCCCGTTGCGGTAGGTGCGGTAGTGCAGCACGTGCGGCTGCACCGCGTCTCGGAACAGCAGCAGGAAGCCCGGCAGGCGCACGCGCTGCGCCAGCGTCAGCACGGCCAGGTCCATGCCCGCCTCGAAGACGGGGTTGGCCAGATGGCTGTTGCACTGGAGGATGAGCTGGTGCTTCTCCGATGCGGTGTGCACCAGGCACAACACCGTGTCGAGCTGCTCCGCCACGATGTCCAGCGCGCGCTGCAGTCGCGCGGAGTCCTCCGGCGCGGTGACGTCGTTCGCGAAGAGCAGCCCGAACACGCCCACGCGCGTTCCCGCCACGTCCAGGGGCTGGCTGACCAGGGTGTCCTCGCCCAACCGGCGCACGCCCACGGCGCCTTCCAGCAGCGCGCCGGGGTGACGGGCACTCCAGTCCCCATCCTCCCACGTCTGCTCCACCAGCTCTTCGTCGCGCGTGGTGATGGCCACGGCCTTGGCGCCGGTGAGCGAGCGCACCAACGGAAAGCAGCGCTTGAAGGTCTGCGTCAGCGTCTCGCGCTCGCGCAGGCTCTCCTCCAAGGCGTCATCCACCGCGCGCTGGAGGGTGCGCAGCGCCTTGTACTCCCCCAGGGTGATGTCGGTCATGGGCTGCCCTTCTATCGCCGCCCGGGCGGTGCTGTCACAGGGCGGGGGTTTGTTGCTGGCCGCCGGCCACCTTCCCGTCCGCCACGTCGATGAGCCAGTACCCCTCGTGACCGGATTCGGTGGAGGAGCCCGCGCCAAAGACATGGGGCCGGTCGGCGGTGGCGGGATGGTGGTAGCGCCGGTGGATGTGGCCGTGCAACACCGCGTAGCGCGGGCCCGGCAGCAGCTTCAGCAAGGCGTCCGCGTCCCGGAGGCCATGGTGCCAGCGGTCTGGTCGCCCATGGGGATTGAGCGGCGCGTGGTGCACCACCACCAGGATGGCGCGGCCCTCCAGCCGGGCGTCCTTCAGCAGCGCGGACAGCCCTTCGAGCTGGGCCTCGCCGATGACGCCGTAGGACAGGCCCGGCGTGCGCGGCACTCGGGCGGACAGCAGGCCCACCACCGCGGCCTCGGCGCCCAGCAGCCGGACGAAGGGAAAGGCGCCCTCGCGGCGGTACTCCGGCAGGTCGCTCTCCAGCAGGTGGCCGAAGTACTTCGCGAAGCGCCCGGTGCGGTGGCTCCCGGGCGTGAAGACGTCGTGGTTGCCGGGGATGACGGTGCAGCGGCGGGGGTCCTCCGCCAGCGCGCCCAGGGACTGGCGGGCGCCGCTGAACTCACCCTCCAGCGCATACGCCGTCAGGTCGCCGGAGAGGATGAAGTGGTCCACCTGGAAGGTCTGCGCGTCCCGGGCAATGGCGGCCAGCGCCTGTGGCGCGCGCGCGTACCGCCGGGCGCGGCCTCCCACGGTGAGCTCCGCCAGGGCCACCCAGCGTCGCCAGCCCAGCCGGTGCAGCGGCAGCGCGAAGTAGTCCTCGGTGATGTGGACGTCGGAGCAGTGGGCGATGCGCATCGAGGGGTTTTCCGCCAATCACGACGAACGTAGCACCCGCCCCCGGAGGCGTCGACGAAGCAGGCCGCGGGCACTGCGGCGGCCCCCCGCGTCGGTTATGGTCCCCCGCGACGATGATTCGCTCCGCGTGCCCGCACGCCCTCTTTTCCCATGGCCTTCGGGGGCGCCCATGAGCCAGGTCCGAGGCCGCTTCGCGCCCAGCCCCACCGGGCGCATGCACCTGGGAAACATCCGCAGCGCGCTGCTCGGCTGGCTCCAGGCAAGGGCGGCCCACGGCCGCTTCCTGCTGCGCTTCGAGGACCTGGACCGCGCGCGCTGCAAGCCGCGGTACGTCGATGATTTGCTGCGAGACATGGAATGGCTGGGGCTGGACTGGGACGAGCAACCCCTCTTCCAGAGCCAGCGGGACGGCCTCTACCGCGACGCGCAAACCAGGCTGGAGCGTGAAGGGCGCGTGTATCCCTGCTTCTGCACCCGCGCGGAGATCGCGCGGGCCGCCAGCGCGCCTCACGGGCTCTCCGACGAAGGCCCCCGCTATCCGGGCACCTGCGCGCACCTCACCCGCGAACAGCTTTCCGCGCGCGCCCGCACCCGCGCGCCCGCGTACCGCTTCCGCGCGAGCCCCGGCGAGGTCCGCTTCGTGGACGGGTTGCAGGGCCCGTACTCGCAAGACGTGGACGCGGTGGTGGGCGACTTCGTCGTGCGGCGCAACGACGGCGTGGCCAGCTACCAGCTCGCGGTGGTGGTGGACGACGCGGCCACGGACATCACCCACGTGCTGCGCGGGGACGACCTGCTCTCCTCCACGCCTCGTCAGCTCCAGCTCTACGCGGCGCTGGGCCTGCGCGCGCCCGACTTCCTCCACGTCCCGCTGGTGCTGGGCGAAGACGGCAAGCGGCTCGCCAAGCGCGAGGGGGCCTTCGCGCTCGCGGAGCTGCGTGAGCGTGGCGTGGCGCCCGAGCGGGTGCTGGGCCTGCTCGCCGCTTGGAGCGGATGGGGAGCGGGTGGCCCCATGACGCTCGCCGAGCTGGTGCACAGCTTCCGTCCCGACAGGCTGCCGCGCGCCCCCGTCATCGCGGGCGAAGCCGCGCTCCGGGAAGCACTCGGCCTGGGGTGAGCCCGGGCCCCGCCCTCCTCCACGAGGTGTCATCCGAAGATGGCGGAATCGTGCGTCCGCTGCCCCATGCCCATGTTTGCCGCGGACATGAGCGCCTTCTTTGCTCGGGGCGCTCTCAAGCATCAGGAGGGGCAGCACCATGGCAGCCATCGTCGAGAACCAAGCGCCCGGCGACATCTCCGCCGTCGCGGGCAACCCCTACAAGTTGAGCTGGGGCGCCATCTTCGGCGGCGCCTTCGTCGCCCTGGCCCTGTGGCTTCTGCTGAACTCGCTCGGCCTGGCGCTCGGGCTGTCGTCGGTGGACCCCAATGACCCGAGCAGCGCCCGGGCGGCGGGCATTGGCACCGGCATCTGGAGCGCCATCGCGCCGCTCATCGCCCTCTTCTGCGGCGGCTTCGTCGCCGCGCGCTCGGCGGGCCGGCTGGACAAGGGCGGCGGCGCGCTGCACGGCGCGGTGATGTGGGGCCTGACGACGCTGGTGGGCACCGCCTTGCTGGGCATGCTGCTGTCGTCCATCATCGGCACCGCGCTGCGCGCGGGTGGCGCGGTGGTGGGGGCCACCGGCTCGGCGGTGGCGGGCGCGGCCTCGGGAGGCGGACAGGCGGCGCAGACCTTCGGGCTGGACGCCAATGACGCGCTGGCGCCCATCAACCGGCGCCTCCAGGCGGAGGGCAAGCCGGCCATCACCGCCAACCAGCTCCAGGCCGCTACGTCCGATGTCCTGAGCACCGCCCTGCGCACGGGCAACCTCGACCAGGAGGTGCTCGTCACCTCCATCGCGGAGAACACGCGCCTGTCGCGCCAGGACGCGCAGGAAATCGCGGGCCGGGTGGGCGACCAGTTCACCGCGTTCCGGGGCCAGGTCGGCCAGGTGGGCGAGCAGGTGCAGCAGGGCGCGCTGCAGGCGGCGGAGCCCACCAGCCGCGTCTTCTGGGGCATCTTCGCGTCGCTGCTGCTGGGCCTCATCTCCGCGGTGCTCGGCGCCACGGTGGGCGTGAGCCACCGCCAGCGCATCGCCGCCGAGGGCGCCGTCATCACCCCGCCGCCCACC
>NZ_JABXEO010000136.1:0-12559 GCF_013372585.1 Myxococcus sp. AM010 | reverse complement strand
TCGGCGGCGACTGGGGCCGGCCGTATGAGGGCCGGGTAGCGCGCGCCCCGGAGCCCGTGGCCGCGGGCCGGCGCGTCCTGCTGCGCCCGGACGAGGTGAAGGAGGCCTACCTCCACCTCGCCTTCGGGATTCCCCAGGCGGACCACGAAGACGTGCCCGCGCTGGACGTGCTGGCGATGATCGCCGGCCAGGGCGACGCGTCCCGGCTGGCGCGAGAGGTGAAGCGCCGCCACAACCTGGTCAACGACATCCACACGTTCGCCTATACGCCCTCGGACCCGGGCATCTTCTCCGCGTCGCTGACGCTCCAGCCCGCCAACGCCGTCCGGGCGCTGGAGGAGACGGCGCGGGGGCTGGCCACGCTGCGCGCCACGCCGGTGACGGCGGAGGAGCTGGCCACGGCCAAGGCGCTGGTGGAGGCGGAGGCCGTGTACCAGCGCGAGACGGTGCAGGGCGTGGCCCGGAAGATGGGCTTCTACCAGTCCGGCATGGGCAGCCTGGAGGCGGAGGCCCGCTACTACGAGGCCGTGCGCAACCTCACGCCCGAGCACCTGCGCGCCGCCGCCGAGCGCTACCTGCGCTTCGACCGCGCCATCGTCACCGGCCTGCTGCCGGAGGGCACGCCGCTGACGGAGGCGCAGGTCCACGAGGTGCTGGACACCGTGGACCGCGAGCCCGCCGCGGCGCCGCCCGAGCGCAAGCCGCGCAAGGTGGCCGTGGGTGACTCGCCGGTGCGCATCCTGAAGGGCACGGGTTCGGGCCCCAGCGACATCATCACGGAGAAGCTGCCGTCGGGCGCGACGATCATCGTGCGCGTGGAGCCGGCGGTGCCGCTGTTCGCCATCCGCGCCGCCTTCGCGGGCGGGCTGCGCTACGAGACGCCGGAGGACAACGGCATCACCACGCTGCTCACCCGCAGCCTCACGCGGGGGACGCCGACGCACCACGCGGAGGAGGTCTCCGACCTCATCGACGCGTTCGCGGGCAGCCTGGGGGGCCAGAGCGGACGCAACTCGGTGGGCCTGCGCGGAGAGTTCCTGTCGCGCCACTTCGAGCCGGCCTTCCGCCTCTTCGCGGACTGCGTGCTGAACCCCTCGTTCCCGGAGGCCGAGGTCGCCCGCGAGCGCACGCTGCTGCTCCAGGACATCCTCACGCGCGAGGACAAGCCGTCCAGCGTGGCCTTCGACCTGTTCAGCAAGACCATCTACCAGACGCACCCCTACCGGATGCCCACCACGGGTGAGCAGGCGTCCGTGGAGCGGCTGACGCCGGAGCTGCTGCGCGCGTGGCACGCGGCGCACATGGACCCGTCGCAGCTGACGCTCAGCGTGGTGGGTGACGTGAAGGTGGACGAGGTGATGGCGCTGGCGCGCGAGTACTTCGGCGCGTCGCGCGGCAAGGCGGTCCCGCCGCCGAAGGTGCCGCTGGAGGCGCCGCTGGAGGGGCCTCGCGAGGCGAAGAAGGTGCTGGCGCGGGCCCAGGCGCACCTGGTGCTCGGCTTCCCGGGCGGCCGGGTAGGCGACCCGTGGCAGCACGCGCTGGAGGTGCTCTCCACGGTGCTGTCCGGCCAGGGAGGGCGGCTCTTCGTGGAGCTGCGGGACAAGCGCTCCATGGCGTACAGCGTCAGCTCGTTCGCCATTGAAGGCGTGGATCCGGGCTACTTCGCCACGTACATGGGCACCAGTCCCGAGAAGGTGGACGCGGCGCTGGCCGGCATCCGCGCGGAGCTGGAGCGCGTGCGCGACGAGCCCATCCCCGCCGAGGAGCTGGCGCGCGCCAAGCAGCACCTCATTGGCACGCACGAGATTGGCCTGCAGCGCAACGGCTCACGCGCGGCGGTGCTGGCGCTGGACACCTGCTACGGCCTGGGCCTGGAGAACTTCCTCCACTACGCGGACCACGTCGCCGCGGTGACGGCGGACGACGTGCGGGATGTGGCGCGAAGAATCATCAACTTCGACCGCAGCGCGATGGCCGTCGTCGGCCCGTAGTTACGCGGTGTCCCTCGGGAAGACGCGCCGCCCTAAAGGGCGGTGCTCCCGAGGGCGCCTTCGATGGCTTCGAGCAGGGGCTGTGCCGGGGCGCCCGGGAGCGTCGTGCAGCCCCGGGCCAGCTCGCGTTTCATCCGGAGCCGGTCCGGCCGTGAGCGCGCCTCTCCCGCCAGCGCCTGCGGGTCCACCGGCGTGGCCAGCAGCGTCGCGCAGGTGCGGAAGGTCTCCAGCCGGTCCAGGTCCTCTTCTTCCAGCGTGACGGGCGTGCCATCCAGCGCCAAGCCGGCAAAGGACAGCCGTTGAATCTCGTCCGCCGTCAGCACCAGCGCCCCGTTGAGGGTGAGCCGGGGCGGAGGCTGCGGGCCCGGCCCTCCCGCCAGCTCCACCACGCCGTCCACGCGCTTGGGCTGGCAAGGCACCTCGCGCAAGGACAGCAGCTCAGCCCGCTTGCGCGTCTCCCGCGTCTCGCCGCTGCGGGAGAGTTGGACGATGCCGGCCACCACCGCGGGTACGCCGACAACGAGCAGCCCCAAGCCCCACCCCGTGGCGACGTCGCGGCTGGAGGCGCCGTAACGGCCGTGCTCGTCGATGGCGGAGCGGTTCGGTGTGTCCGAGAACAACGAGCGTCCCACCAGCAACGTCCCGCCCAGCACCGCGAAGACGCCGCCGCTACTCACCTCCGCCGCCACGCCCGTGTTGCCGTGCGTGGAGATGATGTCCTCCGCGTACTCCCCATGCTGCTCGGTGCGACAGATGTCCGACGAGGAGAACGACAAGGTGAGCCGAGGCCACTGCACCTGCGTCGTGGCGAAGGGGATGCGCTCGTTCAGCGCCTTCTCCTGGGACCAGGTCCGCAAGAGCGGCCCGCGCTCCGTCCTCCGCTCCACGTCCAGCGGCGCGCACCCCACCGCCGTCACCAACACCGCCGCCCCCAGACGCTTCATGGCGGGTCCCCCCGGAAGAAGCCCGCGACGTCCGGGCACCCGGTGAGAAACCGCGTCGCGTCCGCACAAGCCGGGGGGTGGTCCGTGGACGTGCCCCGGCTGAGCAGGACCTCGCGGCACTCCAGGACGCGCTCCCGCGTAGGAGATGCGAAGGTGAAGGCATCGTCCTCGCAGCCCGTCCGCTGGAGGAGGGTGGCCTCGCAGCTCAGCCCCAGGTCCAGTTGCACCGCCACGCAGGAATAGGCCGCCGCCGACTGGCACAGCCGGACGACGACATCCCGACAAACGGCGGCATCCGGCGCGTCCGGTCCAGAGCAGGCAATCAGGCAGACCAGGGGCCAACAGTGAAGGAGGCGTCTCACGGTGCTTCCACGCTAGCCACGCTGGGATTAAAGGGCCCGCATGTCCCAGACCTATCTGTCACTCACAGTGGAGTTGCCCGAGGAAGCGTCCGAGGCCGTACAGGACCTCATCCACGAGTCGGGCGCGCTGGGCCTCGAGGTGAGGGATCGCGAAGCGCCTCTCATGCCGGGCGTGCGCGGACCGAACCCTGGCGAGGCCATCATCATCGGCTACTTCGACGAGCGCGACACGGCCGAGTCCGCCCGGGACGAAGTGGCGGCATCCTTCCCCGAGGCGAAGCTCACCTTGGATGAGCAGCCCCAGCAGGACTGGAGCAACGAATGGAAGTCGCTCATCAAGTCCGTGCATGTGGGCAGGTTGTGGGTCGGTCCCCCGTGGGACAAGGCGAACGCGCCCGCGGGCACCGTGCAGCTCGTCATTGAGCCGAAGATGGCCTTTGGCACCGGTGACCACCCGACGACGTCCCTGTGCCTCGCCGCCGTGGACGCGTACATGGCGGAGCACCCGGGCGCCTCCGTCCTGGACGTGGGCACCGGCACGGGCGTGCTGGCCATCGCAGCGAAGAAGCTGGGCGCGAGCCGCACCGTGGCCACCGACAACGACCCGATCTCCGTGGAGCTGGCACAGGAGAACCAGGCGGAGAACGGCACGCCGGACATCGAGGTCTCCGGCAAGGAGCTGACCCAGGTGGAGGGCACCTTCGACCTGGTGCTCGCCAACATCCTGGCCAACACGCTCATCGAGCTGGCCCCGCTGATTGTGGCGAAGACGAAGGACCGCCTCGTGCTCGCCGGTGTGCTCGCCCACCAGCGCGCGGATGTGGAGACCGCCTACCGCAACCTGGGCCTCACCGTACTGACGGGCGCCACCCAGGGCGAATGGGTGCGCATCGACCTGAAGCGCTGAAGCGCATGGCGCCGTCCCCGTGTGACAGGCGCGGGGACGGCGGCCCGCGTGCTACGGCCGTTCGACCCGGACAGGCCGCAGCGCACGGTCCAGCACCACCACCGCCGTGCCCAGGCCGCCACTCCGCATCCGGGAGTAACGGACGTCGCGGATGGTGACGTGCCATCCATCAGGGCGCTCCTCCACTTGATAGGTGGGCAGACGCAGCCAGTTGGCCAGCCCCCGAAGCTGCGGCGCCGACAACGCGGCCTGGATGACGGGCCCCGGCTGGGCTTCGCGCGGCACGCTGGCGTCACTGATTTGGAAGCGGCCCGCGTCGTCCGCCAGGAAGTCGGCTCGGACGAAGTGGTAGCGGTCCGGCCCCACGGCGATGATGTCCCGCACGAAGGGGTTGGCCGGCAGCGGCCCTGCAATCGCGCGCTCCACGGAGAGGTCCTGCGAGCGCAGCCACTCCAGCGCGCGCGGCGCGGCCACCTGCGAGCCCACGAAGATGGCGCCCAGGTAGAGCAACAAGCCCACGCCGCAGACCCGCGCCACGCGCTGCGCGGAGAGGACGTGGGTCCCCCGCAGCCGCAACCAGACGATGGCGGCCACACCCACGGCCCACATCACCTTCGCGGGCCACGGGACGAAGGCGGGAACCATGATGAGCGCGGTGGAGGCCACGCCGAGCACCACCCACCCCGCGGCGGACCTGCGCGTGCGCGCATCCGCCATGATGACGGCGGCGCCCGCGAGCAACCACACCCACGGGTCGATGATGAAGAGCGCGTCGCCGTAGAACCACGTCCCGTCAAAGGGCATCAGCAGCCGGACGCCATACGTGTTGAGCCAGTCCAGTGCGGGGTGGCTGAGCACCGACACCGTGGACAGCACCAGCAACGGCCCGAAGCGAGCCGGCCGCAGGTCCGGGTGCCTGCGCCTGCGCACGTACCTGTCCCAGAGCAGCATCAACCCGGTGAGGACGAAGGGCCACAGGGACAGGGCGAGCACGCCGTGGGTCCAGCCCCGGCGCCAGTAGAGCGAGGCATCCGAACCCGCGAAGGTGACGAGGGCATCGACATCCGGCAGGTTGGCGCCAATGACGAGCGTCGCGGTGGCCAGCGGCGTGGTGCGCTTCAGCCCCGCCTCCGCCATCCACGCGCCGACGAGCGAGTGAGCCAGGTTGTCCATGGCCGCACTCTAGGCATGCCCGCACCGGCAGGCGCCTCTCCAGGGTGGTGGGCCCCGCGCCCGAGACACGGTAGCGTCACGCCCGCGTGGAGACGCCGCCCCCTTCCCGGCCACCAACCGACGTCCGCTCCCAGCTCGTGGGGCCGATGCTCGCCTACCTGCGCGCGACGGGGCGCGACCCGTCCCCCCTGGTGGAGCGCTTCGGGCTGCCCGGCAACGCGAGCACACTGCCCGAAGTCACCCTCCCCCTGGCCACCCTGCACGCCTTCCTCGACGCGGCCGAGGCCCTGTCCGGAGACGCCTTCCTCGGCCTGCACGTGGCGCAGCGAGTCCCGCGTGGAAACTACGGACTGGTGGAGTACATCGCCCGGGCCTCCCCCACCGTCCGGGACACCTTCCGCGCGCTGGCCCGGTACATGGCGCTGCTGGAGCCCGCCTGGCGCGCCTCCTTCCAGGACGCACCGGACGGCAGCGGCACCTTCGTCTACGGCATCCCGGGTGAGCCCCTGGCCTATGGCCGCCACGCCAGCGAGTTCGGCCTGGCCCTCTTCGTCCATGTCGGTCGCCAGCTCACCGAGCACCCGTGGAGTCCGCGCCACGTCTCCTTCGCCCACCCCGCACCGGCGGACCTCCGCCCGCTCCAGGAGCACTTTGGCGTCACCCCGGCGTTCGACGCGGGCCGCAACGCCCTGACGCTGGACGCGGCCACGCTGGCGCTGCGTGTGGTGGACGCGGACCCCGTCCTCCTCTCCGTCCTGGAGCGCGCCGCCGGCACCCCCGCCGCCGAGCCGCCCTCGGCGCCGCCCACGCCCCCCTTCCTGCAGCAGGTCCGCGACGCCCTCCGCGACTCCCTGCGCGACGGAGCGCCGCAGATGGGCGACGTGGCGAAGCAACTCCACGTCAGCCCCCGCACCCTCCAGCGCCGGCTCGCCGAGCACGCCACGTCCTTCCAGGACGAGGTCGACGCAGTGCGCCGCGGGCTGGCCTTTGACTATCTGCGCGACGCACACCTGGGGGTCAGCGAGGTGGCGTTCCTCCTGGGGTACTCGGAGCTGAGCACCTTCGACCGCGCCTTCAAGCGGTGGACGGGCATGACGCCCCGCGTCTGGCGCGAACGGCCCGCAGCGGGCTGAGCCCGGGTGGCGTGTCCGGCCAGGAGATTGGCGTCCGCGGCCAGGAAACCCGGCGCCACTTCCCCTACGCTGCGGAGCATCCACACCCCTTTGCTTCCGGAGGACGCATGCTCAAGCCTCATGTGGTCGCCCTCTTCGACGAATACTACTCCTCGCATCAGCACCCGACGAACCGGCTGACGCACAAAATCGCCATCCCGCTCATCGTGCTCCACATCGTCGCGATGCTGGACTGGGTGCACCTGCTGGCGGTGCCCGCGATTCCGGGCGGCTCGCTGACGCTGGGCATGGTGGTGTTGGCGCTGGCCAGCGTCTGGTACCTGCGCGCCGACGTGAAGCTGGGCATCCTCGTGGTGCTCTTCATGGCCGCGTGCTTCCCGGTGGGCCGGCTGATGCCCACGTGGAGCGTGGTGGCCGTGGCCGCGTTCGCGTGGCTGGTGCAGCTGGCCGGGCACAGCGTGTGGGAGAAGAAGTCGCCTTCCTTCCTCACCAACCTGGTGCACGCGCTGGTGGGTCCGCTCTTCTTCGTCGCGGTGCTCCTGGGGGACTACGTCCTCAAGCCGCAACAGCAGTCCGCCACCACGCCGGTCCGCGCGTAGTCCCACGCCATGACGAGCTTCGCCGACAAGCTGCGCGTCTGGTTGCCCCTGCATGAGAACGGCGTCAGCCGCGCCGCGCACTTCGTGGGGGCCTACATGTTCATCTTCGCGTGGCTCGTCCCGCTCAGCTTCGTCCGGCTGCCCGTGGGCGACGTGACGCTCACGGCAGCCCACCTGCTGCTGCTGGCGGTGGTCCTCTACGCCGTCTCCTTGGAGTGGACGGCGGGGCTGCTGATGGCGCTGCCCCTGGTGCCCACGCTGCTCGCCGCGGAGGCCGTCGTCGCGCGGTTTCCGGCGGGCACCGCCGCCGCGGTGGCGGTGGGCGTCATGGCCGTGCGCTTCGCGCTGGTCGTCGGCGCGCACGTCGTCTTCGAGAAGAAGACGCATGGCCTGTCCCTGGGCGGGCCCCTGCTCTTCTTCATCGAGCCCGTCTACCTGCTCACGGTGGCCCTGTTCTCCGTGGGCCTGAAGCATGCGCTGCGGGCCGAGGTGACGACGGGCCCCGGCGAGTCACAGCCCGCCTGAGCGCCCAATCCGCGACGAGGCGCTACGTGCCCGCCGCGGCCTTGAGCACGGGCGGTACGTCTCCAGAGGGGCGCGGGCCATGCAGAGAGTAGACGACCACGGACTCCCGCCGGCCCTTCACATGCGCTTCGCCCAGGCGCTCGCCCACGAAGTGTCCGCCGCTCTTCTGCCACGTCCGCTCGCTCACCAGGATGTCCACGCCATGTGACTTGGTGAGGCCCTCCACGCGAGACGCCAGATTCACCGCGTCACCGATGACGGTGTACTCGTGCTGCTCGGCGCCGCCGAGCATGCCCGCCGCCACCACGCCGGTGTGCAAGCCGATGCCAATGCGCAGCGGAGGCAGTCCTCGCTGTGCGCGCTGGTCATTGATGTCCTCCAGCTTGGCGCGCATGTCGAGCGCCGCCCGCATGGCCAGCTCCGCGTGGTCCTCGCGCGCATCCGGAACGCCCCAGCACGCGAGCATCCCGTCGCCCAGGAACTTGTTCACGATGCCGTGGCGCGCCATGACGATGTGGGCCATGTGCCCGAAGTAGTCGTCCAGCAACGCCAGCACCTGGCCCGGGTCCAGCGTCTCGCTCAGCGTGGTGAAGTCGCGGATGTCGCTGAAGAGGATGGTGACGTCGCGCTGCACCGGCTGGAGGGAGTCATCCCCCAACTGCATCACCCGCTCCACCACCTGCCGGGGCAGGAAGCGGGACAGGCCGTCGCGGCGGCGCAGGTTGAGGAACATGCCGCCCACGTCCGAGTTCGTCAGCGCGATGAGCGCCCCCAGGGCCGCGTAGCAGATGAGGACGAAGCTGGTGCGCGCCACCGAGCCGTGCCCCGTCATCCACGCGAGCAGCGCGTAGGCGCCGCTGGACAGCACCGTGGACAGCAGCACATGCCACCACGAGTAACGCACCACGGAGAACGCCAGCACCATGCCCAGGCTGGCGCACAACATGCCTGCATCGAAGACGCCGGAGATGCGCCAGGTGTGCCACGCCATGAAGGAGAAGAAGCTGGTGTCCGCCAGCGTCGTGGGCACGGGCAACCACCGGGCCCGGTTCGGGTGCGGCTTCTGGAGCAGCAACACGACGATGGCGACGACGGAGAAGAGCACGTACGCGGCCATCGCCTGCAGGCGCACGCCGTCCACCGGCGCCGAGTACGTCTCCCCGCCGCCCCAGGCGATGACGCCCTGGCTGACCGCCATCAGCGCCACCACCAGGACGCGGACGACCGCCACGCGGCGCTCGCCCTGAAGCGAGCTGGTCGCCAGCACCACCTCTTCGTTGGAGTGTGATGAGGCTTTCTCGCTGCGGCGCATGGTGACGAGCACTGCTCGCCATCGTGCCTCAACTCCCCCTCGAACAGCGAGCGCACTGGGCTTCCGCGGTCAGCGCATCTTTTGCGCCTGCCAGGACGCGTCCGGAGCAACGGTCCGTCGTCCTGACACCTTGAAGTCGGTGGCCCCCAGGGTCAGAGTCCAGCCCCCCGCGCGCTGGAGAACTCGCCTTGGTCCGCCTCTTCGCCCCGTTGCCCGAGCCCGCTCCCGCCGAAGTGGCGCTGACCGGCGAGCGCCGTCACTACCTCCTGCATGTCCTGCGGCTGGAGGAAGGCGACGCGCTGGAGGTCTTCGACGGGAAGGGCCGGGCCTTCGAGGCCCGCGTGGCCCACGTCACGCCGGAGGTCGTGCGCGTGACATTGGGCACCGCGCGCGTGGCCCCCCCGCGCCGCGAGGTCAGCATCCTTCAGGGCCTGCCCAAGGGCGACAAGCTGGAGCTGGTGCTCCAGAAAGGCACCGAGCTGGGCGCCACCGCCTTCCACCCCGTGGCCACGGCGAGGAGTGTCGTGAAGCTCGAGCCCAAGCGCGCGGAGGAGCGCACCTCCCGGTGGACCAAGATTGTCGAGGAGGCCGCGCGGCAGTGCCGCAGGGACGACGTGCCACGCGTGGCCACGCCCGCTCCACTGGTGGAGGCGGCCCGCTCGCTGCCCACGGGCACCACCCTGCTCGTGCTCGACGAGGAGGAGTCGTCCGTGCCCTTGGGCGAAGCGTTCCGGGCCGCGGGCGCGGGCACCGCCGTGGCGCTGGTGATTGGCCCCGAAGGGGGGCTCGCGCGTGAAGAAGTGGAGGCCTTGAAGGCCCTGGGCGCGCGGCCGGTCACCCTGGGCAAGCGCATCCTCCGTACCGAGACGGCGGCGCTCGCGGCGCTGGCGGTGATGATGCACCTGGACGGCGAACTCGGATAGCAGGGGGGCAGCCGACCGCACGAGGTGGGCAGTTCACACTGTCCGAAGATGATTCCTAGGTTTCTGCCGTAAGGGACTTCAGGGGTCCCTCGAACAGGAGAGACACTCATGGGGATCATCGCATTCATCGTCATCGGCCTCATCGCGGGTCTCATCGCCCGCGCCATCCTCCCCGGGAAGCAGAGCATGGGGCTGGTCGCGACGACCTTGCTCGGCATGGTCGGCTCGCTCGTGGGCGGCCTTGTCGGTTCGCTGTTCCAGCGCGATGGCCGGCTCTTCGACCTGCGGCCCGCGGGCATCATCATGTCGGTGATCGGCGCAATCGTCGTGCTCCTGCTGGTGGGCGCAGCCGGACGGCGACGGGTACATGCCTGAGAGTGAAGGACGCTCCACGCGAGGTCCCTCGAGGGACACGCGCATGAAACGGTGATGAGCCCCTGACGGTCCTTCGAGCGAGGGACCTCGGGGGCTCGCACTTTTCTTGCCCCCGGCTCATGGCTGTCTTTTCATGTAGCAGTCGTCCAGCCGGGAGGAGTCCGTTGTCCAAGTGCTTGAAGTGCGGTGCCATGCTTCCACCCGTGGGTGAGTGCGCGGCCTGCGACACCGTCACTGTCCGCTCATCCGGATTGCCCAGCCTCCTCAATCGCGACATCCGCATCGACCGCCGCACGGAGCAACGCGCGGAAGAGCTGTCGACGCTCCCGGGCACCCCCGCGTTCGCCGACCTGGCGCAGCATGCGCCGCCGCCCCCTTCCGTTGCCCCCCTGTCCACGCTGCTGCCGGGCCCCGCCATGCCTCGCGCGGCGCAGCCCGCCGCCACGCCCCGGCCGCTGCAACAGCCGGGAGCCGCCGCCCTCCGCGCCGCGCAGCCGGGTGCCGCGCCTCAGCAGGCCGCGCCTCACGCGGCGCAGCCCGGTGCCGCCGCCGCGCCTCGGCAGGCCGCTCCGCACGCGGCTCCGCCCGGTGCCGCCACGCCTCGGCAGGCCGCTCCTCACGCGGCTCCGCCCGGTGCCGCCGCGCCTCGGCAGGCCGCTCCTCACGCAGCGCAGCCCGGTGCCGCCGCGCCTCGTCCCGCGCAGCCCGGAGCCGACACGTCTCAGCAGGCCGCGCCCCGCGCCGCTCAGCCCGGCGTCGCACTGCCTCACGCCCCGCCGCCGGGTGCAGGTGTCGCCGTGCCGCGCGCCGCCCAGCCCCAGCCGGCGACGGGTTCCCCCATGACGCCGGCCTACGGAACGCCGCCGGTGGCGCCAGCGCCGCGTCCGCAGGCCCCGACACAGCTGGCGGCTCCGGCGATTGCGCCCGTCGGCCTGCCCCGCATGGAGCAGGCGGCACCTCCCGTCGCGTCCACTTCCGGACTGCCTCGCATGGAGCACGCGGAGGCCGCCTCCACGGGTCTCCCGTCGATGGAGCCCCCGTCCACGGCGCCCTCGGCCCTGCCGCACATGGAGCCGCTCCTCCCCGGCGTGTCCGTGGGAGTGGCTCGCTCCGAGGCCATCAAGGCGCCTCCGTCCAAGGCCCAGGTCAAGTCCGCCTCGGGCGTCACGGAAGTGCGCGCCCGCCCGGCCTCCCTGTGGCGGCGGCTGCTCTCCTTCTCCGTCGACACGGCGGCCATCGCCGGGGTGGCGGCGCTCTACATCACCCTGGCCTCGTCCGTGACGGGGCTGAAGACACCGGAAGCGGGGCTGACGGGGTTCGATGCCTTCGTGGCCTGGCTGCGCGCGCTCCAGACCATCCTCCTGCCTGGGTTTTTCCTCGTGCTGGTGCTCGCGCTCGTGTACTGCGCGGTGGCGGCCTTCCTCTGGAACGGCCGGACCCTCGGACGGCTGCTCCTGGGTCTGCGGCTGGTGGACACACATGGGCTCGCCCCGGCACCGGGTCGGGCCATCGTGCGCGCCCTGCTTTCCAGCGTGTCCTTCGTCTTCTTTCTCGGTGGCTTCTGGATGGCGCTTTTCGACCGGCGCGGGCAGACGCTTCATGACAAGCTGACGTCCACCTTCGTCGTTCAACCGAGCTGAACCACCGGCTCATTGTGCCTTGCGGCCGTGGCCGTAAGATGCCGCGTCCTACATGCCCGCCCGTCTCGCCCAGTTCCTCGTCTCACGCATGCTTCTCACGCAGGAGAAGGCGGGGGAGGTGCTGCGTCAGCACCAGACCCTGGGCGGGCAGGTGGACTCCGTGCTGTTGGAGCACGGCGTCGCCAGCGAGGCGGACGTGCTCGCGATGCTCGGAGAGGTCTCCGGCTTCATGCCGGTGAACCTGATGGACTTCGAGCCCAATCCCGAAGTCGCCTCCTTCATCCCGCCCAAAATCGCCGAGCGCCTGTGCGTCGTCCCCCTGTCCCTGGACGGCAACACGCTGCACGTCGCCAGCGGCTACCCGGTGCCCAAGAAGGAGCTCGACGAGGTCGGCTTCCTCCTGGGCAAGCCGCTCGAGCTCTGGGTGGCCACCGAGGTGCGCGTTCGCGAGTGGGTCTCCACCATCTACCGCCAGCCCCTGGCCCCGCGCTTCGCGAAGCTCGCGGCGGCGTTGGATCCAGAAGCCCAGGCGGCCCTGCCCCCGCCGCCGCCCGCCGCCGCCCTGGAAGAGGAGTCGCTCACCGCGGACATGGTGGAGCGGCTGGCTCGCTCCGTCGCGCAGGAGCCCCTCGCCGTGGAGGCCAGCGCCGCGCCCCAGGCCGCGGCGCCTCGTCC
>NZ_JABXEO010000135.1:0-12655 GCF_013372585.1 Myxococcus sp. AM010 | reverse complement strand
GGGCATGCGGAGACCTCGGGTGGGGGTGCCGGGCGTCATGGCTGTTTCGCGGCGAGCGCCCAGAGCGCGTCGTAGCGGGTCCGGGCGTGCTCGAGCAGCGCGCCCAGGCGGGAGCCGTGCAGGCCCTGCAGCATGGACTCGGCGCGCGCCCGGTCGTTGTGCAGGAGAATCATGAACAGCTCGACCTTGTCGCCCGACAGGGAGCGGCGCAGCTCGAGCTCCATGTCAGGGTCCAGGTTGTCGGCGCGCAGCAGCTCCTCGAGGTCGTTGAGCAGCGCGGGGCGCTCCGGGTTGTCCTTCCACTCGAGCGCGGAGCCCAGGAACTCCACCTGGTAGAGCCGCCGGAACTGCGCGTCCTCGGAGAAGGTCCGCTCCCCCGTGGCCAGCAGGTCCTGCTTCGCGGCATTGATGACTTCGCGGTCCTTGAAGAGGGATTGGAGCGACGCCTGTTCGTCCCCCTTGCGCAACACCTTGCGCTGCAGATGACGGAACTGCGCCAGGTCTGGGTTCGCGGCCATGACGCGCTGGCGAACCGCATCCAGCGGAGAGCCGGGCCGCGCGAGCGTGGGTGGCACCTGGCCTGAGGCCGGCGCGAGCGGCGTGTTGACCAGGAGGGTGGCCCCCTGGGTCGGCACCGGGCGCGGCGTGGGCACGGCGACGGCCGCCGGGATGGGCAGCGGCTCGGGCACCGCCGCCACGAGCGGAGCGGGCGGAGGCGCGTCAGACGACGCTGGGAGCAGCAGCCAGAAGACACACGCCGCCGCCAGCGCCAGGGCGCCGATGAGGGGCAGGACTGTCCTTGGCATGAGAGAGGAACGGGCCATCCGCGGTGGACCTCGCGTCTGTGATTCGGAGAGGACGGAGCCCCCGTGTCTGCCGGGGGCCCGGTCCGGAGCTGCCTGGGATTGAGGAGCGACTCACCCCTTACGGGATGAGCTCATCCGGGACGTTGACGCGGAGGATGAGGCGGTTGAGCTCCTCCACGTACTCGCTCTGGAATCGCCCGGAGCCGTTGAGGTAGCCCTCCGCCACGAGGATGTTGGAGGTCAGGTCGTGGGTGACGGGGCGCAGGTTGTAGACCTTGCCGAACCAGGCCTGCTGCTGGATGCCGGTGATTTCGTCCGTCGTGCCGTCCTGGCGGACCAGGTGCTCTCCGGCGACGAAGTCCTTGGCCTTCTTCATCGAGCCCTCGGCGGTGACGAGCGGGTGCTCGAGCGTCACGGAGAGGCTGCCGCCCGAGCGCGTCCGGAAGACGAGGATCTCCTGCTGCGCGGCGTCACGGTCCAGGGTGTAGCGCTCCACCGTGTTCGGCATCACTTGCAGGTTGCCGAACGAGGACTCCGGGGAGAGCGTGACGAGCTCGGCGGTGCCGGCCTCCTGCGCCTTCTGGATGGGAACGTAGCCGTCCTGGAAGAGCACCTTCTGGTCCGGGGTGTAGCAGCCCGGCTCGCAGACGCCGTCCATGACGATATGCACGGGCTTCGAGAGGTGGTTCAGCGCGTCAATCTGGTTGCCGGTGAGGGCGGCGGTGGCGGTGCCGGCCGCGCCAGGGCCACGCCAGGGCTCATAGCCCGTGTTCGGGTCCACATACACCGGATACACATGGGTGTTGAACTGGTTGAGGGCGTCCTGCGCGTCCTGGTTGTAGACGGTGGCCCAGAAGCGCTGATCCTTCCCGGTCGAGATGTTGTACGGGTCCGCGTCCGCCCACCGCTTCGCCCAGGACTGACGGCCGCGCGCCTGGTCCGAGGTGAGCTGGTCGAACGCGCAACGATAGTGACTGGGCACCCACGCCGCCGTGGCCTGCGTGGCGATTCCGAATGCAACTGCGAGCGTCGGCAGAAATGTCTTCTTCATGCATCCTCCTGATTGGAAAGACTCACGTCCCCTGTCGTTGAGAACGTGATGACGACAGGGACTGGCGCCCGCATCCTTGGCGAGGGCAAACGGCGCCCACCGCCCCCACTTCAGGTGCGGTTTTTTCCGCGCTGGGAATCCCGCGAGCGAGGGAGAACGACAGACGCCTCACGAACCGCCGACGGGCGAGGCCTGGAAACGTGCGTGTGAATGCCTGGGATTCGCTAGGAGAAGCGGGCGTCTAGGTGGCACCGAGCGGTCGGGAGCCCCACGGCCTCGCGGCCCAGCCAGGCGCCCTGGCGGGCGCGCTCCTGTCGGTACGACGCAGATGACAGCGAATCGCCTGGAGTCTCACGGCGGTGTCTCCCCCTCGTGGGCGGCTGGGCCGCCTCAACCACCTGAACTGCGGGAACGACACGCATCATACCGACAGTGAACTCTTAGGCAATGGCCTTTACTCTTTTTCTGCCATGTCGAGATGATATGGATTTGTGGCTTCCAGGGGCCTTGAAAATATACAACCCGGCACGAGGAACCTAGAGGAAACCCCTTACGCCGACCCTGGGTATATTTGCTTGTCGTTGCCTTCCCGCCGCGGGCGAGCGCTGCCCGGGCGGCGGGACGAATTGCCAGGAATCACTTCCGCGCCATCACGTCACGGAGAAGTACGACGCCTGCGGGTGGTGGAAGACGATGGCGGACACCGAGGCCTCCGGCTCCATCATGGAGCCGTCGGTGAGCTGCACGCCGATGTCCTCCGGCCGCAGCGCCGCGAACAGCTTCGACTGGTCCTCCAGCCGGGGGCAGGCCGGGTAGCCGAAGGAGTAGCGCTTGCCCACGTACTCCGCGCGGAAGCGCTCCAGCATCGTCATGTCCTGCCGGTCCGGCGTGCCCCACATGCTGCGAAGCTGCGTGTGCAGCAGCTCCGCGTAGCCCTCCGCCGTCTCCAGCGCCAGGGCCTGCACCGCGTGCATCTTCAGGAACTCGCCCTTCGCCTTCAGCTCCTCGGACAGCTCGCGGATGCCGGAGCCCGCGGTGACGACGAACATGGCCACGCTGTCCGTCGGCGCGCCGCCCTCCAGCGGGCGCAGGTAGTCCGCCAGGCACAGGCCGCCCTCGCGGTCCTGGCGCGGGAAGTCGAAGGACGCAATCTCCTTGCCGGACGCGCCGTCGAAGAGCACCACCCGGTTGCCGTCGCTGCCCGCCTTGTAGAACTGGAACACAGCGCGCGCCTGCATGAGGCCGCCGCGCAGGAAGCCCTTCAGCTCCTCCACGGCCTCCTTGAGGGCCAGCGCCTTGCGGCCCTCCTCCGTCTTCGCCAGCTCCGCCTCGGCCGGCGTGCCCAGCACGCGCGACGAGGAGCGCAGCCCCAGGTGCCGTCCGTACAGCATCACCGGGTTGATGAACTTCCAGATGTGGTCCAGCGGCGTGTTGGACAGCACGTGCCGCTCCCAGTCCGGCGCGGTCGGCACGGCGTCCAGCACCTTCACCTCGGCGCTGCGCCCGCGCGTCACCACCGCCGCCGGGGCCGGCCGCTCCTTCACCTCGCGCGCCAGCTTGTCCCGGCGGACCGCCAGCTCACCGCGCAGCTTCTCGTGCGAGGACGGGTCCACAATCTGCTTGGCCAGCTCCAGCCCGTTCATCGCGTCTTGCGCGTAGGCCACGGTGCCAGCGCCGTAGGCCGGGGCGATGTTGCGGTCCACGAAGTTGCGGCTGAGCGCGGCGCCGCCCACCAGAATCGGCACGTCCACGCCCGCGCGCTTCAGGTCCTCCGCGGTGGCCACCATCTGGTGCGCGCTCTTCACCAGCAGGCCCGACAGGCCCAGGATGTCCGGCTGGTGCTCGCGCACGGCCAGCACCAGCTGTTCGGGGGGCACCTTGATGCCCAGGTTCACCACGTGGAAGCCGTTGTTGGCCAGGATGATCTCCACCAGGTTCTTCCCGATGTCGTGCACGTCGCCCTTCACCGTGGCGAGCACCACCTTGCCGCGCATGGCCGCCTGGGCCTGGCTCATGTGCGGCTCCAGGAAGTTCACCGCCGCCTTCATGGACTCGGCGCTCTGGAGCACCTCGGCGACAATCAGCTCGTTGGCGCCGAAGAGGCGGCCCACCTCATCCATGCCCTTCATCAGCGGGCCGTTGATGATTTCCAGCGGCGTGTACTCCTGCATGGCCGCTTCCAGGTCCGCGAAGAGGCCGTCACGCGTGCCTTCAATGATGTAGCGCGGGAGCCGCTCCTCCAGGGGCAGCGTGCTCACCTGGACGCGCGCGGCCTTGCGCTCACGGAAGGCCGCGGCGAAGGGCGTCACCGGGTCCGCGCCGCGGTTGTAGAGCAGGTCCTCGGACAGCTTGCGCTCTTCGTCAGGGAGCGACGGGTAGCGCTCCAGCTTCTCCGAGTTGACCAGCGCCATGTCCAGGCCCGCCTGGACGTTGTGGTACAGGAAGACGGAGTTGAGCACCTCGCGGCCCGCGGTGGGCAGGCCGAAGGACACGTTGGAGATGCCCAGCACCGTCTTGCAGCGCGGGAAGCGCTGCTTGATGAGGCGCACGCCTTCAATCGTCTCCACGCCGCTGCCGGTGTACTGCGCGTCACCGGAGGCGCAGGGGAACACGAGCGGGTCGAAGTACAGGTCCTCCGGCTTCATGCCGTACTTCTTCGTCAGCAGCTCATACGAGCGCTCCGCCACCTCCAGCTTGCGCTGGCGCGTGACGGCCATGCCCACCTCGTCGATGCAGCCCACCACCAGGGCCGCGCCGAAGCGGCGCGCCAGCGGCACCACCTTCTCGAAGCGCTCCTCGCCGTCCTCCAGGTTGACCGAGTTGATGATGGCCTTGCCCTGGCAGTAGGTGAGCGCCATCTCGATGACGCGCTCGTCGGTGGAGTCAATCATCAAGGGCACGCGCACCTTCTTGATGACCACCTCCAGGAAGCTGCGCATGTCCTCCATTTCGTCCCGGTCCGGGTTGGCCAGGCAGATGTCGATGACCTGCGCGCCCCGCTTCACCTGCGCGCGCGCAATCTCCGACGCGTCGTCGAACTGGCCGGCGACGATGAGCTCCTTGAACTTCTTGCTGCCGATGACGTTGGTGCGCTCGCCCACGATGAGGGGCCGCAGCTCGTCCGTCACCTCCAGGTAGTCCACGCCGGACAGCGAGGCCCGGGGACGCGGCGAGCCCGCGCGCGGCTTCAGCCCCTGCACCGCCTTGGCCATCGTCTCGATGTGCCCCGCGTGCGTGCCACAACACCCCCCCACCACGTTGAGCCAGCCCTGCTCACAGAAGCGCCGCACGGAGCGCGCCAGCATCTCCGGCGTCTCCAGGTAGTTGCCATTCTCATCCGGCAGGCCCGCGTTGGGCACACACGACACGGGGAACGCGCTCATCGACGCCAGCGAGCGCAGGTGGTCCGTCATGAAGTCCGGGCCCGTGGCGCAGTTGAGGCCCAGGTACAGCAGCTCCGTGTGCTCCAGCGACGCGGCCAGGCTCTCCACGCTCTGCCCGGCCAGCATGGTGCCCATGGGCTCAATCGTGCCGGACACCGCCACCGGCAGCGCGTAGCCCAGCTTCTGGAACGCGCGCTCGGCGCCCAGCAGCGCCGCCTTCACGTTGCGGGTGTCCTGCGCCGTCTCAATCAGCAGGTAGTCCGCGCCGCCCCGCGCGAGCCCTTCGGCCTGCACCGCGAAGTTGTCCACCAGCTCCTCGAAGGTGATGCCGCCGGTGACGCTGATGGCCTTGGTGGTGGGGCCCATGGAGCCCGCCACCCAGCGCATGCGGCCGTCCTTCGCCTCGGCCGCGGCGGCGGCGTTGCGCGCCAGCCGGGCGGAGACCTCGTTGATTTCGAGCGCCTTGTGCCCCAAGCCGAACTCCGCCAGCACCAGCGGCGTGCCGCCGAAGCTGTCCGTCTCCGTCACGTCCGCGCCGGCCGCGAGGTAGCGCGCGTGGATGCTCTCCACCAGCGCGGGCCGCGTGAGGACGAGGTGCTCGTTGCAGCCCTCGTACTCCGGACCGCCGAAGTCCGCCGCCTTGAGGTCCTCGTTCTGCAGCAGCGTGCCCATGGCGCCGTCCAGCACCAGCACGCGCTCGCGCATCGCGGCCCGCAGGGCCTCCACGCGACGGCCATTCTCACCCGGAGGCAACGGGAGGGCAGCGGGGACAGGGCTCGTCATGACGGTTTGACTCCAGTCAGCAGGAAGACACGAAAGGGGCTGGCCCCGTCCCGGGCGTGCGTCTCCCGGGTCAGGGACGTGAAGCCGGCCTCGCGCAGCGCGGCTTCGAGGGATTCAGGCGCGAAGCCCAGGTGCCGGTGGCCCAGCCGCTCCAGCACCCAGCGCTCCTCGTGCGGCATCAACTCCAACAGCACCAGCCGGCCACCCGGCTTGAGCAGGCGGGCGGACTCGGCCAGCACCGCCTGCGGCGCCTCCACGTGGTGGAGGCTCTGCGAAATCACCACCAGGTCCAGGCTGGCGGACGCGAGCGACAGCCGGTGCAGGTCCTCGCGGAGGAAGCGGATGTTCTCCAGCCCCTCGCGACCCGCCCGCTCCCGCGCCTGGTCCAGCGCGTCCGCGTTCTGGTCAATGGCCCACACGCGCCGCGCCCAGCGGGCAATGGCCACGCTCAACACGCCGGTGCCGCAGCCGAAGTCGGCCACCTCCAGCGGCGGCAGCAGCGACGCCAGCGCGCCCGCCCACAGGAACCACGACTGCCCCGGCTCCAGCAGCCGCTCGTTGAGGGCCTGCCGGTCCTCGCGCGCGCGCAGCAGGTCCTTCAGCCGCGCCGAGTCCCCCGCCGCGTCCTCCGCCTGCCGCGCCATCTGGATGAGCGGCCAGCGGCCATCCGCCTGCTCCAGGGCCAGCGAGTAGTAGCTGTAGCCCGCGTGGCGCTCCTCACGCAGCAGGCCCAGGCCCTTCAGCTTGCCCAGGTGGTGGGACACGGAGGACTGCGCCACGCCCACCAGGGACACCAGCTCCGTCACGTTCAACGGGGCCTCTGCCACCAACCGGAGGATGCGCAACCGCGTCGGGTCTCCGAGCACCCGGAATGACTGGGAGAGCTCTTCCATATCGCCGCATCAACATATGTCGATACCGAACCCATGGCCAGTATTCTCTAGACGCGACGCGTTGCCTGTCCCCCGACAGTGGCGTACAGGGCGAAGCATGGCGACTCCCACCCAGACCTCGACTCTTCACGAGCTGCTCGCCGGCAAGCGGTTCGGACTCGTCCTCTCCGCTGGATATTTCGGCTTCTACGGTCACGCGGGCTTCCTCAAGGTGCTGGCGGCCGCGGGGCTCAGTCCTCATGCGTACGCGGGCACGTCCGCGGGCGGCATGGTGGCGGCCTACGCGGCGGCGGGCACGCCAGTGCGTGACATCGAGGAGTTGGTGCTGCGCCAGACGCGCGCCAACTTCTGGGACCCGGACCCCATTGGCGCGGTGCTCAACGCGGACGCGGCCGGGCACGGCCTGACGGGCCTGCTCAAGGGCGAGCGCTTCCGCAAGCTGCTGGACGCCACGCTGCCGGTGCGCACCTTCGAGGAGCTGCCGCACCCGCTGCTGCTGGTGGGCGCCAACCTCACGCTGGGCAGCCACGACGTGTTCACCTCGGGTGAGCTGGCCCCGCGCGTCCACGCGACGTGCGCCTACCCCGGCTTGTTCCGCGCGGTGCCCCTGGAGGGGAGCCTGTACTGGGACGGCGGACTGGTGGACAAGGCGCCCGCGCTGTCGCTGCACGAGAGCGCCGCGGGCGCGGAGCTGGACGCCATCCTCGTGCACTACCTGCCCAGCAAGACGCGCAAGGTGGTGGGCGGCCCCATGGCGTACGCGCAGGGCCTGGCCGCGGGCTCGGCGGCGCTGCGGCAGGACCACTTCCGCCTCCAGCTCACCGTGCTGGAGCAGAAGCAGGTGCCCGTCTACGTCGTCGTCTCCAACCTTCCGCCGGTGTCCCCCACCACCATGGAGCGCGGCTTCGACGCGCTGGACCAGGCGAAGCTGGCCGCGGAGCGCGCCCTGGCACGGCCTCCGGTGCCCTTCGCGCAAGCGGAGTGGTGAGCCTCAGCGCAGCCACACCATGAGCAGCGCGGGCGTGGCGGCCACGAGCACGCCGGCCCCGAAGGCCAGCAGCACCTGGAGGAAGAAGAGGTCCTCCAGCGTCTCCACCAGCGTCAGCTCCACCCGCTCGATGCCCAGCGTCTCCAGGTTCCGCACCGCGGTGGCGGTGTCCGGCGCGGAGACGACGGCGCGCAGGGCCAGCGCCCCCAGGACGCGGCGGGACTGCTCCATGAGGAAGCGCTCCACCTCCGCCATGCGCGAGGGCGGCGCTTCGCTCCGGGCCTGCTCGGCCTGACGCAGGTGCTCACTCACGGATTCGTTCACGACGCGCGACAGCTCCTCGCGCGACAGCGAGCCCGTGCCCTGGAGCCGCCGCGCCACCTGCACCGTGACGGGCTTGAGCACGGCGTACACGCGGCCCACCACGCCCCGCTCCCGGGCTTCATCGGCCAACCGCCCTGACACCGCCCACAGCATGAACGCGTAGCCACCCGCCACCGACAAGGCCAGCGGCGGCACCACCGCGCTCAGGATGAGCTGCCACGTGGGCGCGGATGGAACGCCCAGCCACCGGGGCAGCGCGTAGGTGGCCGCAGCCACGCCGAGCCCCACCAGGCCGAAGAGCGCTCCACCTTTCAGCGCGCCCCAGAGCCCCACGCCCATCAACCGGAAGGCCACCAGCAGCCCCTGCCCCACCGCGCCTGAGACCCGCATCGACCGACGCTCCCAGGACGGAAGGACCGCCCTTGTCCCCCGCCGCGGCGAAAAGCCCGGTTCCAGGGTGGGCCCACGATTCCACGAGGACTGTCCTCGCGCCAGTGACGCTTCCCGTCGGCCCGGACGCACGCTTCCTGCCAGGGGGCAAGGCGCTGTCGACCTCCAGACACATGCCGCCGCTATCCTGTGATTTCATGACAGACCGGAAATGCAAGATGTCCGCGTGATTCGGGCTCCTCGGTGCACACGCGGGGTCCGCCTCACGGCCGTCCCCTTCTCGATGTGGAGGCAGTCATGACGACGTCCTCGTTCTTGTCGATGCGACCCCTGCGGTACGCGATGTTGTCCCTGTCGGTGCTGGCCTTCGCGCCTTCGGCGGCGGCGGCTCCGCCCTCGAAGTCCCTGAAGCCCCGCGCGCTCGTCGCCAAGCCCACCGGGCGCGAGCTGGCCGCGGACGCCTACGTGGAGCGCATCGTGGTGAAGTTCCACGAAGGCAGCCGGGTGCGCCTGCGCGAGCAGCAACTGGTGGCCCTGACGGCGGACCGGGACGCAGCGGAGCGCTCGCTGCTGGCCGGGCGCGGCCTGGGTGATGCGCGCCTGGAGGCGGACCTGAGCCACGTGATGTCGCTGCTGGAGCGCGCCCCGCGCACGGGCGCCGTTGCCCGCCTGTTCGACGAGGCCGAGTCCACGCTGGAGGCGCGCAAGGCCACGGGTGAGCGGCAGAGCGGCGAGCAGCTGGCGGACCTGAACCTGTACTTCGAGGTCCCCCTGATGCCGGGCACCACCTCCGAGCGCGTGACGGACCTGGTCGCCGCGCTCAACGCGCTGGACGGTGTCGAGGTGGCCTACGCCGAGCCGCCGCCCGAGCCGGCCATGGTGAACTTCGGCATGGACGCGGCGGTGCGCGGCCTGCTGGCGGCGGCGGATATCCCGCCCACCACGCCCTCCTACGAGAACAACCAGGGCTACCTCAACGCCGCGCCTGGCGGCGTCAACGCGAGGTACGCGTGGACGGTTCCGGGCGGCCAGGGGCAGAACGTGAAGGTGGTGGACGTCGAGGGCGGCTGGCGCACCACGCACGAGGACATGCCCGACCTCTTCCACATGGGCGGTACGCAGTACGCGGACCGGGGCTGGCGCGACCACGGCACGGCGGTGCTGGGTGAAATCGTGGGCGCGCGCAATGCCTATGGCGTGACGGGCATCGCGCACCAGGCGCGGGCGGGCTACGAGTCCATCGGGGCCCAGAGCACCGCGAGCGCCATCACCAAGGCGGCCACGGCCGCGGGCCTGGGGGGCATCGTCCTCATCGAGCTGCACGCTCGCGGCCCCGCGGACGGCACGGCGTGCACGTGCAACACCAGCCAGTGCAACTACATCGCCATGGAGTACTGGCAGGCCAACTACGACGCCATCAAGACGGCCACCGCCAACGGCGTCATCGTCGTGGAGGCGGCGGGCAATGGCAGCGCCGACCTGGATGCGTCCGCGTACGGGAGCGTGTTCAACCGCAACACCCGGGACTCGGGGGCCATCTTCGTGGGTGGCAGCACGGCCACCACGCGCTCGCCCATGTGCTGGACGAACTTCGGCAGCCGCGTGGACGTGCATGGCTGGGGTGAGCGCGTCTACAGCATGGGCTATGGCAACGTGTTCGGCTCCAGCTACGGCGAGGACCAGTTCTACACGTCCAGCTTCAGCGGCACCTCCAGCGCGTCCCCCATCGTGGTGGGCGCCGCCGCCAGCGCGCAGGGCGTGGCCCTGGCCAACGGCCGCCGCCTGACGAGCGTGCAGATGCGCTCGCTGCTGCGCGCCAACGGCACCCCGCAGGCCGCCAACGCGCGCCAGATTGGCCCGCTGCCGGACCTGGCCAAGGCCCTGCCCAAGGTCATCTCTGGCAACTACTGAGCCGCATTCCCGGCACGCGCCCCCACCCTTCTCCATGCGGGAGGGGTGGGGGTGCGCCCCTGACGGCGAAGTGACTACCGCCCCCCGTAGCGGCGGTGGTCCACCATCAGGCAGCGGTCCTGCACCACCTGGATGCCCGCCTTCGCCAGCTTCTCCGCGGCGGCGTCGTTGCGGATGCCGGACTGGAACCACACCGCCTTCGGCTTCTTGGCGATGAGCTCGTCCACGTGCCCGTCGATGTCCTGCGGCCGGCGGAACACGTCCACCAGGTCCAGTTCGCCGGGCACATCCGTCAGCCGCCGGAACACCGGCGTGCCCAGGATGTGCGTCACGTCCGGGTAGTAGACGGGCACGGGCACCACCTCCACGCCCGCGCGCGCCAGGTAGTCCGGCACGTAGTAGGCCGGCTGCCCGGACTGCTGCTCCGTCTTGATGCCCAGCACCGCCACCCGCCGCGCACGCTTCACCACGCGCTCCACGCCCGCTTCGTCCTCGATGAGGTTCTGCTCCCAGCTCATCGCGCCTCCTCCTGGAGCCCCTCTGCCCGGGACTCCGTCGTGACAGTCCACGCTTCGCCCGCCACCGTCGCCCGCACCGTGAGCTGGCGGCTCACGGGCATGAAGCGCCCCCGGCCCACCAGCTGCTCTCCCTGGCAGGACACGCCCGGCGTCAGCTCCGGCCGACCCGCCATCACCCACGCCTCCGACAGCGCGTCCGGCGCGCCCGCCGGCACCGCGTCCAGGCAGCGCAGGCCCAGCACCACCGCGTCTCCCAGCGGCGTGTCCCGCGTGCCTTCGACGGTGCGCTCCAGCACGTAGGCCACCTGGCCGTCCCCCACGGGCACCCGGTCCACCACCCAGCTCCGCTGGCCCTCCACGAGGTTCGTCTGGAAGAGGCCGGAGAACTTCACCTCCCACTCACGCCGCGCCCGCGTCTCCAGGGCCTCGGGTTCGAAGAAGCGCTCCAGCACGTCCGCCTCCGCGCCCGCGGGCGCCACCTGGCGGAGCGCCTCCTGCGCGGCTTCGGGGGCCACCAGCTTCACGAAGGTGCCATCCGCCGCCAGCCACGCCTGCAGCGTGAAGCGCGCCAGCACGTCCGCCACGCCGGTGGGGACCTCCTGGCCATTGCGCGTCAGCCGCGAGCGTGGCACGTCCTGCGCCAACAGCCAGCCCCCTTCGGAGGGCGTGAAGCGCGTCCGCGTGGTCAGCTCCACTTCCTCTCGCAGGGTGTCACCCCGCCGCTCCACCGAACGCACGCTGCGCTGCGTCTCCGTGAGCACGCGGTCCACGGGCGGCTGGAAGTCCAGTCGCACCGACGCGGGCCGTGGCTCCGAAGGCGACACGGAGAGCGGCGCCTTGTGACTGCAGGCGGAGACGGTCAGCGACAGGAGAAGACGGGACGTCAGGGGGCCGGGGCGCATGCGCGGTCGCACGCTGGCAGAAAGCGCCCGCGCCCGCGAGCGCTTCCACCAGGCCTCCCCTCCCCCAACGCCCACCGGTTCACGGATGACGCGTCTGGCCGTCCGGTGCGTGCTCCACCCGGTCCCGCCCGAGGTTGCTGCGGTCCCGGTTCACCCCGTCATCGTCGTCCCTCGAGCCCCCCATGGCGGAGCGCCGGGACGCCTCGGAGAGGTCCCGCTGCACGGCCTCGCGGGTGGCGTACTCGCGGCTCGGCAGGCACTTGAAGAGGTTGATGACGTCGGGGGGAGCGCCTGCGTCAGCGGCAGCCGCCACCAGTTGCTCCCGTTCGACGGGGTACTCCACCGCGTCGAGGTGCGGGGTGATGGAGAGCGCAGGATCCTCCGCGAATCCATAAGCCATCGTCTGTCTGCCTTTCCGCCAGGGCGCCCTGGCCCCGGCCCCGGTGCGTTCGTGTGCAATGACAAGGTGGGGATGGCCGGGGCGCGGGACCACCCGGGGCGCCCCCGTCCCAGCCCCTGTCCAGCCAGGGGGCCAGCCGCCCCGGCCCCTTCCCGGGCTAAGGTGTCGTCCCGCGACGCCTTCCTCGCCGCCGATGCCGCTCGGGAGACGCTCCTCAAGCAGCAGTCGGGCGGAGACCTCTCCGCGGAAGAGCAGGCCTTCACCGACGCCGCCTCCGCCAACCCGAAGCACAAGTCCGTGCTGCTG
>NZ_JABXEO010000134.1:0-12923 GCF_013372585.1 Myxococcus sp. AM010 | reverse complement strand
AGGGCACCAGGAGCCGGCGTACCTGGTGAAGCTGATGAAGGCGGAGGGCGTGACGACGGTGCACTTCGTGCCGTCAATGCTGCGCGCCTTCGTGGAGGAGCCAGGGCTGGAGGGGTTGGGAAGCCTGCGGCGGGTGGTGTGCAGCGGCGAGGCGCTGAGCGCGGAGCAGGTGAAGAAGGCGTATGCGCGGCTGCCCGCCCCGGTGCGGGTACACAACCTCTACGGGCCGACGGAAGCGGCGGTGGACGTCACGTACTGGCCCTGCCCGCGTGGCGAGGACTTCCACCGGGTGCCCATTGGCCGCCCCGTAGCCAACACGGTGCTGTACGTGCTGGACACGCACGGGCAGCCGACGCCGGTGGGCATTTCGGGTGAGCTGCACATTGGCGGCGTGCAGGTGGGGCGCGGCTACTGGCAGCGGCCCCAGTTGACGGCGGAGCGCTTCATCCCGGACGCCTTCAGCGGCACTCCGGGGGCGCGCCTGTACCGCACCGGAGACGTGGCGCGGTGGCTGCCGGACGGCACGCTGGAGTACCTGGGCCGGGCGGACTTCCAGGTGAAGCTGCGCGGCTTCCGCGTCGAGCTGGGTGAAGTCGAGGCCGTGCTTCGAGCCCACCCCGAGGTGCTCGATACCGTCGCCTTGGTGCGCGAAGACGCCCCGGGCGATCAGCGCCTGGTGGCCTATGTCACGGGAGAGCCGGCGCCGGACGTAGCGACGCTGCGGGCACGGCTGGCCGAGCAGCTACCGGCTCACATGGTGCCGACGGCCATCGTGACGCTGCCATCCCTCCCCCTGTCTCCCAACGGCAAGGTGGACCGCAAGGCCCTGCCTCAGCCGGTGGCCACCCCTGTCCCTGGGTCCGCTGCCCCGCCCGTTCAAGAGCGCATGACTCCGTTCCAGCAGCGTGTCGCCGCCCTCTTCCGTGAGCTCCTGCGCGTGGAGCGCGTGGGCCTGCACGACGACTTCTTCGCGCTGGGAGGTCACTCGCTCCTGGCTACGCAGCTCATCTCCCGGCTGCGCACGACGTTCGGCGTGGAGCTGTCCCTCAACGCGCTCTTCGACGCGCCCTCCGTGGCCCGCGTCACCGAGCTCGTCGAGGAAGGCATGCTCATGCGCGCCAGCGCGCCCCAGCTTCCAGCGCTCCGGCCCGTGCCGCGCGACGGGAACCTGCCGCCGTCCTTCGCGCAGCAGCGCCTGTGGCTCATCGACCAGCTCCAGCCCGGTGGCAGTCAGTACAACCTGCCGGGAGCGGTCCGGCTGGAAGGCGCGCTGGACACCGAGGCCCTGCGGCGCGCGCTGGAGTACCTCGTCAGACGTCATGAGCCGCTGCGCACCTGCTTCGTCATGCGTGACGGTGACCCCCTCCAGGTCATCCACCCCGCGACGGACCAGGCGCTCCCGCTGAAGGACCTCACCGGACTGCCCCAAGACGACCGGGAGGCCGAGGCGCGCCGGTTGGCCGCCACGGAGGCGGGACAGCCGTTCGATTTGAGCGCGGGCCCGCTCCTGCGCACCCTGCTGTTGAAGCTGGACGCCGAGCTACACGTGCTGGTGCTGACCATGCACCACATCGTGTCGGACGGCTGGTCGCTCGGCGTCATCGTGCGCGAGGTCGCCGCCGCCTACGACGCGTTCGCCCAGGGCCGAAGCCCTGCGCTGCCACCGCTGCCCATCCAGTACGCGGACTTCGCGTCGTGGCAGCGGCAATGGCTCCAGGGCAAGGTGCTCACCGCGCAGGTGGACTGGTGGAAGGAGCAGCTCGCCGGCGCGCCCCAGGTGCTGGATCTGCCCACCGACAAGCCGCGGCCCACCCAGCGCTCGCAGTTCGGCGAGCTCCACCCCATCCACCTGCCCCAGGACGTGGTGGCGCCGTTCCTCGCGCTCGCGCGGCAGGCGGGAGGAACGCCCTACATGGCGCTGCTGGCCGTGTGGCAGGTGCTGCTCGCGCGCTACAGCCGGCAGGAGGACCTGCTCGTGGGCTCGCCCATCGCGGGCCGCCGCCACGGCGAGGTCGAGGGCCTGGTCGGGTTCTTCGTCAACACCCTGGTGCTGCGGGCCCGGGTCCGTCCGCGGGACTCGTTCCGCGCGTTCCTCTCGCAGGTTCGTGACACCACCCTGGCCGCGTACGAGCACCAGGACCTGCCCTTCGAGAAGCTGGTCGAGGAGCTCCAGCCGCGCAGGGACCTGGGCCGCAATCCGCTGGTGCAGACCTTCTTCTCGCTGATGAACACCCCCACGGGGCCGATGCGGGCCACCGGCCTCACGCTGCGGCCGGCGGACGTGGACATCGCGACCTCGCGCTTCGACCTGGGCCTTGTCCTCATGGACGACGCCGAAGGTCTGCGCGGCGCCATCGAGTACAGCACCGACCTCTTCGACACCGCCACCGTGGCCCGCCTCGCCGGGCACCTGCGCGTGCTCATGGCGTCCGTAGCCGCGGCGCCGGACCAGCCGCTGGGCACGCTGGAGCTGCTCACCCCGGGCGAACGTCAGCAGCTCCTCAAGGAGTGGAACGACACCTCGGCCCGGTACGACGGCGCTGGCGGCACCATCGCGGAGGTCATCGCGCGGCACGCCTCCCTGCGCCCGTTCGCCGTGGCGCTGGAGTGTGGTGACGAGACGCTGACCTTCGAGCAACTGGACTCGCGGGCCAACCAGCTCGCGAACCTGCTCCGGTCGCGCGGCGTGAGCACGGAAGTGCTCGTGGCCGTGAGCCTGGACCGGGGCTCGGCGTGGGTCATCACGATGCTGGCGGTGCTCAAGGCTGGCGGCGCCTTCGTGCCGCTGGACGCGTCGTACCCCGCGCAGCGGCTGGCCATCATGCTGGAGGATGCGCCACCGCAGCTGCTGCTCACGTCGCGGGCCAACCACGCGAAGCTGCCGCTCCCCGATGGCGGGCTCCCCACCCTGCTCCTGGAAGAGGCGGACCTGTCGGAGTGGCCCACCACGCCGCTTGTGTCCGACGTGGGCCCGAACCACCTGGCCTACGTGATGTTCACGTCCGGCAGCACGGGCCGCCCGAAGGGCGTGGGCATCCCGCACCGGGGCGTGCTGCGCCTCATGCACAGCGAGCCCTTCATCCGCTTCGGCGTCCGGGAGACGGGGCTCGTCATGGCGCCCGCCTCGTTCGACGGCTCGGTGATGGAGCTGTGGCTCCCGCTGCTCAACGGAAACCGTGTCGTCCTCTATCCGCCGGAGGCGCAGGCCAGCGACCTGGACACGCTGTCCCGCGTGGTGGAGCGCCACGGCGTCACGCTCATCCACTTCCCCGCGGGCCTGTTCTCGCAGGTGGTGGAGCACCGGACCGACCTGTTGAAGAAGCTGCGGGCCATCCACGTAGTGGGTGACATCCTGTCCGCACCGCATACGCGGCGCACGCTGACCACCACCGGAGTCCCCGTCTCCAACGGCTACGGCCCGACGGAGAACTCCATCATCTCCACGAGCTACACGGCCTTCGAGGGCTCGCAGGTCGGGGCCTCCGTGCCCATTGGCCGGCCGGTCTCGAACACGCAGGCCTACGTGCTGGATTCGCAGCTCCAGCTGGTGCCCGTGGGGGTGCCCGGCGAGCTGTACGTGGGCGGTGAAGGGCTCGGGCGCGGGTACGTGTCGCGGCCGGACCTCACGGCGGAGCGCTTCATCCCCGCTCCCTTCGCCACGCAGCCCGGCGCGCGCCTCTACCGGACGGGAGACCTGGTCCGCTGGCGCCCGGACGGCACGCTGGAGTTCATTGGCCGCACCGACAACCAGGTGAAGGTGCGTGGGTTCCGCATCGAGCTGGCGGACGTCGAGGCCGCGCTGCGCACCCAGCCAGGCGTGCTGGAAGCCGCCGCCGTGGTCCGCGAGGACGTCCCGGGCGACAAGCGGTTGGTGGCCTACGCCATGGGCCGCGATGACGCGCCGCTGGAGGTCGCGGCGCTGCGCGCGGGCATGCGTCAGCGGCTCCCCGAGTACATGGTTCCGTCCGTCTTCGTGGTCCTCCCCATGCTGCCGCTGAGCACCAGCGGCAAGGTGGACCGCAAGGCGCTCCCGGCGCCGGACAGCGCCTCCACGGGCCGCGATGGCCAGTTCGTGGAGCCGTCCAGCCCGCTGGCGCAGCAGCTCGCCGCGCTGTGGGCGAAGGAGCTGGGCACGGAGCGCATCGGCCTCCATGACCACCTCTTCGACGACCTGGGCGGGACGTCCCTGTCGGTGGTGCGCATCGCCAAACGCATGCGGGAGGCGTTGAACCGGGAGGTGCCGGTGGTGTGGCTGTTCGAGCACCCCACCGTGGACGCGCTGGCCGCCGTCCTGGAGCGCGACGCGAAGGTGGATGAGGCCCCCGCCGCCGCTCCCACGCGGCTCCAGCCTGGCTCCGAAACCAGCAACGCCGAGGCGAACCCCACCTCGGGCTCTGGCCTGGTCGCCATCGTGGGCATGTCGGGCCGCTTCCCGGGTGCCAGCTCCGTCCAGGACTTCTGGCGGAACCTGCGCGACGGCGTGGAGTCCATCTCCCGCTTCACCCCCGAGCAGTTGGAGCGGCTGCCCGGCCTGCCCGAGGGCGTGGAGCTGTCGCAGCACCCGGCCTTCGTCCCGGCCGGCGGCGTCCTGGACGGCATCGAGGACTTCGACCCGGGCTTCTTCGACCTGTCGCTGCGCGAGGCGCAGTGGATGGACCCGCAGCAGCGGCTCTTTCTCCAGACGGCGTGGTCCGCGCTGGAGGACGCGGGCATCGACCCGGAGCGCACGCCCGAGGCCATCTCGTTGTACGCGGGCGCCATCGACTCCGGCTACAAGGACGCGGTCCGCGCCACGCTGCCGCTGGACGGCGCGGCGCTGTTCGAGCTCTACGGCACCGCCACCCATGAGAGCCTGGCCACCAAGGCCTCGTTCAAGCTGGGGCTCACCGGTGAGAGCGTCCTCGTGTACACGGCGTGCTCCACGGGGCTCGTCGCCGTCCACCTCGCGTGTCAGAACCTGCTGGCGGGCCGCTCGGGTGTGGCGCTGGCGGGGGCCACGCGCATCGCCGTCCCGCAGCGCACCGGCTACGTCTACCAGGAGGGCATGATCCTCTCTCCGGACGGCCATTGCCGGAGCTTCGACGCGAACGCGCAGGGCACGGTGTCCGGGAACGGCGTGGCGTGCGTGGTCCTCAAGCGGCTGGAGGACGCGCAGCGGGACGGCGACTCCATCTACGCCGTCATCCGGGCCACGGCGACGAACAACGACGGGCGCTACAAGTCCGGCTACACCGCCCCCAGCGTCCAGGGGCAGGCGGCGGTCGTCGCCCAGGCGCTCGCGCGCTCCGGCGTGCGGGCCCAGGACATCGGCTACGTGGAGACCCACGGCACCGCGACGCCGCTGGGCGACCCCATTGAAGTGGCCGCGCTCCAGCGCGCCTACGGCCTGGGCGCCGAGCACCGGGGCACCATCGCCCTGGCCTCGCTGAAGAGCAACATGGGGCACCTGGACACGGTGGCGGGACTGGCGGGACTGATGAAGGTCGCGCTGTCCCTGCACCACGGCGAGGTGCCGCCCAGCCTGCACTTCGAGCGGCCCAATCCGCAGATCGACTTCGACGCCAGCCCCTTCTTCGTCAACACCACCCTGCGGCCGTGGCCGAGGACCGAGACGCCGCGCCGCGCGGCCGTCAGCTCCTTCGGCATTGGCGGCACCAACGCCCACGCAGTGCTCGAGGAGTCCCCCATGGCGCACAGCGGCTCCACCACGCGCTCGCACCAGGTCGTCACGCTGTCCGCCCGCTCCGCCGAGGCGCTGGAGGCGGCGTCGCGGCAGCTCGCCGGACACGCGGAGGCCCACGCCGCGGACCTGTCCCTGGCGGACGTGGCCTTCACGCATGCCGTGGGCCGCAAGGCCTTCGAGTTCCGGCGCACCGTGGTGGCACGGGACGCCGCGGACCTGACGGCGCGGCTGCGCAAGCCGTACACGCCGGCGAAGGTGACGGACGCCGACGTGAACCGCCGCCGGGTGGCCTTCATCTTCCCCGGCCAGGGCGCGCAGCAGGCGGGCATGGGCCGCGAGCTGTACGAAGCGGAGCCGGCCTTCCGCGCGCATGCGGAGGCGTGCCTGGCGCTGCTGGAGCACGCGCTCCGGGAGCGGGTCCGCGAGGTGCTGTTCGCCGGGCCTGGGATGGACGCAGCGGCGGTGGCCGACACCCGCGCCGCCCTGCCCGCGCTGTTCACGGTGGAGTACTCGCTGGCGCGGATGTGGATGGACTGGGGCCTGCGGCCCTATGCCGTGCTGGGGCACAGCTTCGGTGAGTACGCCGCCGCGTGCGTGTCCGGTGTCCTGTCGCTGGAGGACGCGATGCGGCTCGCCGTGGCGCGCGGCGAGCTGATGCACCGCATGCCTCCGGGCGCGATGCTCGCGGTGGCGATGCCGGAGGCGCAGGTGCTGCCGCTGCTGACGGGGCGGCTGTCGCTGGCGGCCATCAACGCGCCGGACCGCTGCGTCGTCGCCGGACCCGTCGCGGAGGTGGAGCGGCTTCAGGAGGAGCTGCGCCGCCGTGAGGTGGGCACCGTGCGGATGCCCGCGCCGCATGCGTTCCATTCGGCGGACGTGGAGCCGCTGATGCCTGCGCTGGCGGAGGTGGTGAGCTCGCTCCAGCGCCATGCGCCGACGCTCCGGTATGCCTCCAGCGTCACGGGGCGTTGGGCCCAGGCGAACGAGCTGGCCCAGCCAGAGTACTGGGCGGCGCAGATGCGCCAGCCGGTGCGCTTCACGAACGCCGTGGGGGCCCTGCTCGAAGAGGGATGCAGCCTGCTGCTGGAGGTCGGCCCGGGGCAGGACCTGACGCCGCTGGTGCGTGCCTGCCTGGGACGCGACAAGGCGCGGGTCAAGGCGGTGGCGACGCTGCGCCGTGGCGGGACGAGCACGGAGCACGCGAGCCTGATGACCTCGGTGGGCGAGCTGTGGACCCTGGGCGCTTCGGTGGACTGGAGCGTCTTCTACGGCCACGAACAGCGGCTGCGCCTGCACCTGCCGACGTATCCGTTCCAGGAGAAGCGGTGCTGGGTGGAGGCACCGGCGCGGCCGGCGCAGACCGCCACTTCCGCGCTGGCGAATGGCGCGGGGCACGCGGCTGCCGTCGCGGCGTCATTCCAGTCCCCGGGCGGTTTCGCGACACCCGGCGCGGCTCAGCCTGCGGCGTCCACGTCGCTGGCGCAGGCGTCCGCGGGCTTCGCGACGCCCAGCGCCACACAGTCCGCTGCCCACGTGCCTGGCGGACAGAATGGCGCCTCGGTTCCGCCCCAGGCCCACGGCAGCCTCGCGGCCCCGCAGGCCACGTCGCCGCATCAGGCCCAGGGGACGCCCGCGCCCGCCGCCACGCCAGAGCGTGAAGATGCGCCCCGAGGCGACATCGAGGAGCGGCTGGCATCGCTCTGGCGCGAGCGGCTCGGCATGACGTTCGTGGGCCGCGACGACAACTTCCTGGAGATCGGCGGCAACTCGCTGATGGCCGCGCAGCTCCTCAACCAGGTGCGGTCCACGTTCGGCGTCCAGCTCCCGCTGGCCGCGCTGTTCGAGGCCCCCACCGTGGCGGGCATCGCGCAGCGCATCGAGCCCCTGCTGCGTCAGGCCCCCGCCGTGGAGACCTCGCGCGAGCTGCCCATCGTCCCGTTGCCGCGGAGCGAGCCCCTGCCCTTGTCCTTCGTGCAGGAGCGCGTCTGGCGCCTGGAGCAGCACCTGCCGGGGCTGTCCGCGTACAACATCCCGTTCGTCCTGCGGCTGGAAGGCGCCGTGGACGCGGTCCTCCTGGAGCGCGCCGTCCAGGAGATCATCCAGCGCCACGAGTCCCTGCGGACGACCTACGACGTGGTGGACGGCCGCCCAGTGCAGCGCTTCCACGCGCGGATGCACATCCCGCTGGTGCGCGTGGACCTCACCGGCGCCCCCGAGCACCGCGAGGCCGAGGCCATGCGGCTGGCGCGCGAGGACGCCGCGAAGCCGTTCGACCTGGTGAAGGGCCCCGTCGTCCGGACCACGCTGGTCCGGCTCGACGAGCGCCTGCACATCCTGCTGGGCAACATCCACCACATCGTCAGCGACACGCTGTCCATCTCCATCTTCATCCACGAGCTGTTCCAGTGCTACGCGGCCTTCCAGCAGGGACGTCCGTCTCCCCTGGCCCCGCTGCCCGTGCAGTACGCGGACTTCGGCGCATGGCAGCGCAAGGTCGTCGCCGAGGGGCGCCTCCCCGAGCAGGAGTCCTGGTGGCGTCAGCAGCTCGCCGCCATGCCACGGCAGCTCGGCGTCGCCACGGACCGGCCGCGCCCTCCGACGAGCCCGCTCACGTCGGTGCGCATGCCCGTGTCCTTCTCGGCCGCGCTGTCCCGCGAGGTGGCGGAGTTCGGAAAGCGTGAGGGCTACACGTCGTACATGATGGTGCTCGCCGCGTGGCAGGCGCTGCTGCACCGCTACAGCGGACAGACGGACATCATCGTCGGCACGCCCATTGGCAACCGCACCCGGCCGGAGCTGTTGCCGCTCATCGGGTACGTGGCGCACTCGGCCGCGTTCCGCACCAGCTTCGCGGATGACCCGACGTTCCTCGAGCTGATCGCCCGCGTGCGCCAGGAGGTCAACGACGTCCAGCTGCGTCCGGACGTGCCCTTCGAGCACCTCGTGGAGGCCCTCATCCCCGGCAAGGACATTGGCCGGGGCCGGTTGACGGACACCATCTTCGTCTTCCACACCACCGCGGGCGGAGCCGCCGCGGCGCTGGAGCTGACCGGTGTCCGCGGAACCATGATGGAGGTGCCGGACGCGCCGGTGCAGTGGGGCGCGACGCTGTCCGACCTGTCCCTGGTGCTCGGAGATGACTCCGGCCGCATCGGCGGCGCGCTGGAGTACGCCACGGAGCTGTTCGACGAAGCCACGGCCCGGCGCATGGTGGAGCACCTCCAGGTGTTGCTGGGCTCGGCGCTGGCCCGGCCTTCGGAGCGCATCTCCCGGTTGCCCCTGGCCACGGAGGCGGACCGGAGCGCGTGGCCCGCCCCCCTGCCCCGGCCCGTCTCCACGCCGATTCCCACGCGGCTGTCCCAGCGCGCGGCCCGTCAGCCGGGAGCCACCGCCGTCATGCAGGGCGCGACGTCGTGGACCTGGAGTGACCTCGCCCAGCGGGCGCGCGACGTCGCCGCTCGGCTGCGTGCGCTCGGCGTGCAGCCCGGTGAGCCCGTCGCCGTCTGCCTGAAGCCGTCCCCCGCGAAGCTGGCCGTCCTCTGGGGTGTCCTGGAGGCCGGTGGCGCCGTCGTGGCCGTGGGTCCCACGGACCTGGGACGCCTGTCGGACTTCGCGTCGTCCGGAGCCCGGGTGCCGGTGCTCATCACGTGGCGAGGCCTCATGACCGCCGCCCGGCTGGACGCGGCGCGGGTGCTCCACGTAGAGGACGCGCTGGAGTCTTCCGGTGCCCAGACGGAGCACCCCGCTCCGGCCCCGGAGGCGCTGGCGTGGCTGCTGCCCGTGGGCGCCAACCAGTCGCCGTGGGCCCTGGTGCACCAGGGGCTCACCGAGCTCTTCGACGCGCTCGACAAGCGGCTGCGGCCCGCGGAAGGCGCCACCTGGGTGGCCGCCGCGGAGTCCTCGGCGGAGCGCCCCGAACTGGAGGCCCTGTGGGCCCTGTCACGCGGGCTGACCGTGACGTTCCCGTCCGAGCAGGTGACGGCGCAGTGGGAGGTCCTCCAGGGCGGCGGTCCGCGCCAGGGCGCGATGGACCTGAGCCTCATCTACTTCGCGAACGATGAAGACTCGCTCGTCGGTCCGAAGTACGAGCTGTTGATCGAGGGCGCGAAGTACGCGGACGCCAACGGCTTCTCCGCGGTGTGGACGCCGGAGCGGCACTTCCACTCGTTCGGCGGCCTCTATCCCCAGCCCGCGGTGGTGGCGGGCGCGCTGGCCACCATCACTCGCAACCTGAGCCTGCGCTCGGGCAGCGTCGTCCTCCCGCTGCATGACCCGCTGCAAGTCGCCGAGCAGTGGTCCGTGGTGGACAACCTCTCCGGAGGCCGCGTGGGCCTGTCGATTGCGACGGGCTGGCACGTGGCGGACTTCACCTTCGCTCCGCAGAACTACGAGGATCGCCGCAACGTCCTCCTGCGGAACCTGGAGACGATCCGCACCCTCTGGCGAGGCGAGAAGCTCCGCCGTCCGGGTGGCGGCGGCGTCACGGTGGAGGTGGGCCTGCGGCCCAAGCCCGTCCAGAAGGACCTGCCCGTGTGGCTCACGGCCGCCGGCAGCCCGGAGACGTTCCGCCTGGCCGGCGAGGTGGGCGCTGGCGTGCTCACTGGTCTGCTCACGCAGTCACTGGAGGAGCTGAAGCAGAAGGTGGCGCTCTACCGCGAAGCCTGGCGCCGCAACGGGCACCCGGGCCGTGGCCACGTCGCGCTGATGTTGCACGCGTTCATCGGCGATGACGAACAGGAGGTGCTGCGCACGGTCCGCAAGCCGCTGCTGGGCTACTTCCGGAGCTCGGCGGAGATCTCCGCCTCGCTGCTGGCCGCGCAGGGCTACCAGGGCGAAATCGACAAGGTGTCCGAGGAGGACGTGAACGCCCTGCTGGAACACACCTTCGAGCACCACGCGAAGGGCACCGGCCTCATCGGCACGGTGGAGAGCGGCGTGCAGCGCCTGCTCCACGTCCGGGAAGCCGACGTGGACGAGGTGGCCTGCCTCATCGACTTCGGCCTGGACACGCCGGTGGTGCTGGAGGGCCTGCGCCGGCTGACCGCGATTCGCGAGCGGCTGGTGCAGGACGCCTCGCAGCGGAAGGTCCAGCGGCAAGCGGAGGGAACGCTCGCGGTGGACGAGCTGCTGGCGCTGGCCCGACAGTCGGGCGCCGTCCTGCTGCATGCCTCGGCGCGGCTGGCGCGCACGCTGGTGGAGCTGCCGCAGGCCCGCGAGGCCTTGGAGCCCGTGGGCGCGCTCGTCCTGGACGGCGCCTCCGCGGAGCTGGCCCTGTCGCTGCACCGGAACCTGGGCACGGAGGTCCTGCTCGCGGGTGCCGCTAGCGAGGGCGGCCTGCTGCCACGGCCTCCGACGGCGCGTATCCCCGAAGGGCTCCAGTCCTGGGTGTTGGACGCGGCCGGATTGCCGGTGCCCCCCGGGGTCGTCGGTGAGTTGGCCCTGGAGGGGGCTGGTCTCCCCTGGGACTTGTGGCGCGCCAATGAGCAGGAGCGCCGCCGTTTCGTGCAGCACCCGTCGAGCAGTGAGGCCCGGCTCTTCCGGACCGGGAGGCACGCGCGGCTCCGCGTGGACGGCCGCGTGGAGCACGTCACCCTGCCCGCCGCGCCCAAGGTGCAGGCCCCCGCGCCGAAGCCCAAGGCGCCCCCCGCGCCCTCGGTGCCCGCGCCGATGCTGCAACCCGAGCCCTCCGCGATTCCTCGCGTGTCCCGGAACCGGCCGCTGCCCCTGTCCTTCGCGCAGCAGCGGCTCTGGTACCTCCAGCAGCTCGATCCGAGCAGCACGGCGTACAACAATGGCTCCAGCTTCCGGCTGACCGGCCCGTTGAACGTCGAGGCGCTCCAGGCCGCGCTCAACGAGGTGGTGCAGCGGCACGAAGTCCTCCGCACGACGTACCAGCTCACGGAAGACGGCGCGGTCCAGGTCATCCACGCGGAGGGCTCGCTGCCGATACCCGTAGAGGACGTCCCCGGAGATACAGCGGAGGCGCGTGAAGCGGAGATGCTGCGGCGGTGCGCCGCGCTGGGGGCGATTCCCTTCGATCTGGAGAAGGGCCCGGTGGGGCGCGCGGTGCTGCTCCGCTTGGGGCCGGAGGAGCACGTCCTGAGCTTGATGCAGCACCATGTCATCTCCGACGCGTGGTGCACCCTGGTGCTGGGCCGCGAGCTGTCGGTGCTCTACGCCTGCTTCAGCGCGGGCATCCCCTCGCCGCTTCCGCCGCTGGAGGTGCAGTACGCCGACTACGCGGTGTGGCAGCGCCAGTGGCTGGAAGGCGCGGTGATGGAGCAGCAGGTCCGGTGGTGGAAGGAGCGGCTCACGGCTGTCCCCGCGCTGGAGCTGCCCACGGACCGGCCCCGGCCCGCGATTCAGTCATATGCGGGCGGCAGCTTCCGCTTCGAGCTGCCCGTCGACGTGTCGGAGCCCCTGCTCGCCTTCGGGCGGCGCGAGGGCGCCACGTCGTTCATGGTGCTCATGGCGCTGTTCCAGGCGCTGCTGGGGCGCACTGCGGGCCAGGAGGACTTCGCGGTGGGAATCCCCACGGCTGGACGTTCCCGGCCGGAGGTGGAGGGACTGCTCGGCTGCTTCGTGAACACGCTCGCGCTGCGTTCGCGGCTGGAGGGAGCACCGTCGTTCCGGGAGCTGCTGGGCCGCGTGAAGCGCCAGTCACTGGATGCGTTCGCGCACCAGGACGCGCCCTTCGAGCGCATCATCGAAGCGCTCCAGTTGCCGCGTGACCAGAGCCGCACGCCCGTGTTCCAGGCCGTCCTCAACGTGGTCAACACGCCCACCGTGGACGTGGCGCATCAATCATTGAAGTTGAGCCAGCTCGGCATCGAGGCGGATACCTCCAAGTTCGACCTGAGCCTGGAGATCGTCGAGCGCAAGAACACCCTGTTCTGTCGCTTCGAGTACGCGTCGAGCCTCTTCGATGTCGGCACTGTGGAGCGGCTCGCGGGCCATCTGATCGAGCTCGCCCGGGCCGTCATCGTCACGCCAGACCTGTCATTGCAGCGCGTGGCCATCCATTCGGAGGCCGAGCGCCGCCAGGTGCTGAAGGGCTTCCAGGGACGGGAGCTTGCGCCCGCGTCGGAGGCGACGATTCACGCGCTGATGGAGGCGCAGGTGGAGCGGACGCCGGACGCGGTGGCGGTGGCGTTCGAGACGGAGCGGCTGACGTACCGGGAGCTTGAGGCGAGGGCCAACCAGGTGGCGCACCACTTGAGGGCCATGGGGGTGGGGGCGG
>NZ_JABXEO010000133.1:0-13979 GCF_013372585.1 Myxococcus sp. AM010 | reverse complement strand
GTCGTCGGCATCGCCGCCACCGCCCCCCATGGCGTTGAGGCCGAGGCCCCCGCTGCACGCGACGTGCTCGACCGTCCGGACATGGACGGTGCCACCCGCGCCACCACCGCCCCCTCCGGACTCCGCGCTCCCCACCCCCGCGGCCCCCGATGCGTTGAGCGTGCCGGTTCCTCCAATGGAGAGCGCGCGAACGAAGATGATTCCGCCGCCATGGCCGCCGTCCGCATCCGACGTCTCGTCCCGGCCATGCCCCGCGCCACCGCCGCCCCCCATGACCAGGTGGGTCAGCGGTGAGAAGCTCAGGGCCGCGCCACCCTCGCCCCTGGCACCGGACCGGGAGCCATCGGCTGAGTTGCCACCCAAACCGCCCGCTCCTGTATTACCGCCGCCGCCGCCGCCCGCCCGGACACAGACACCACCACCACCACCGTTGGCGACATTCGCAACGCCCCGGGCATCGGGATGCGTGACGTCGATGCCCTCTCCCGTCCGCGCGCGCGTCTCTTCGGGATGGGCTGGCACGGGACAGCCGACGTACGGCTCTTCGTCTTCATCCTCCTCGGTGTCGGCCTCGTAGTGCCCGCCCCGGAACCCGAGTCCCTCCGCGCTGAGCCGGCTGCCGTTGCCCAGGTTCACGGCGCCATTCGCCAGGAAGGCCAGGATGCCGCCGGTACGATTCGCGGGGTCCCACGCCTTGGCGCGCACCACCGCGTTGTTGTTCAACGTCAGCGACGTGTACTCCGGCACCCGGACCACCTGCGTGAAGAGCGCCGCGTAGGAGTGCTTCAGCGGCCGGTCCAGCGTCAGGGTGAGTTCCTCCTCTTCTTCGTCCTCGGAGACAGCCGTCAGCCGCGCCAGCTCCCACCGGCCCACTGCGCCGCCTTCCAGATAGATGGGCCCGGGACTACCAGGCACCGTCACGGGCACCACGCCGGTGGTCTGGATGATCAACACCAGGTCACCCGAGGTATCGGCCCCCCCCGTGGGCCCGCTGAAGTCGGGGACCGCGGGCGCGGACGTGGAGGTGGCCAGTGATGTCCGGATGGTCGTGTCACCCGGCGCCAGCGGCGCCTTGACCTGTGCGTAGTTGTTGATTTCCACGCCACCCGCCGCAGCGACCGTCCGGGCGCCATCCTGCCCATTGCCTACCAGATAGGTATCCGGGCCCGGCAGGGCCGGCAGGGCCCAGAGCACCATCACCGCCGTCAGCGCCTTCGTCAGAGCGTTCGTTCTCATCGAGATGGTTCTCCGCGGAGGCGCACGTCAGTGCTGGCCGCGCTCGGACTTGTCTTGCTGCGGGTCCGCCAGCAGGAACTCCACGCGGCGGTTGTTCTCACGGCCGTTCGACGTCGCGTTGCTGTCGATGGGGCGCTCCTGGCCATAGCCCAGGGCCTTCAGTCGTTCGGGAGCAATCTCCCGGCCGATGAGGTACTGGCGCACGGCCTCGGCACGCGCCTGCGACAGGCGGCGGTTGCTGTCCGGGAAGCCCCGGTCATCCGTGTGCGCGCCCACCACGACGACCGGAATCTCCGGGTGCTCCCGGACGACGCGCGCCACCCAGTCCAGCAGTTCGAAGGAGCGCTTCTGGATTCGCGCCTGCGTCGGCTCGAAGAAGACCTTGCCCATCACCACCAGGCGGTCCGGACGAATCTCCACCAGCGGCAGCACGTGCAGCGGGCAGCCCAGGTTCTTGGCGTCCCCCGGCTCGTTCACGCAGCTGTCCGCGCGGTTGGGCACGCCATCCTTGTCCGTGTCCGACTCCGGGCAGCCATTGCGCTCGAGGGGACCGGCCTCGTTCGGGCACTCGTCCTTGTCGTTGTCGATGCCGTCGCCGTCCGTGTCCCGCACCGGGCAGCCCCGGTTGTCCGCGGGCCCCGGGTCCGACGGGCAGCTGTCGATTTCGTCGGGGACCTCGTCACCATCCTGGTCCGGAATGGGGCAGCCCTGGCGCGCCGCGGGGCCATGCTCCAGCGGGCAGGCGTCCAGCATGTCCTCGATGCCGTCGCCATCCGTGTCCTGCGCCGAGCACCCCTGCCGCGCCACGTCGCCCGGCACCAGCGGACACTTGTCGTCGGCGTTGCGCACGCCGTCGCCGTCCTCGTCCAGGTCGGGGCACTCCTGAATCTTCGCCTCGGGGGGCAGCCCCATCTCGCAGCGGACCGAGGACTCGCCTGGGCCCCGCGGCGGCGTCACGTTGCCGAAGGCCCCGCCCACCATCAGCCGGAACAGCGGCGTGCCGGGCGCCGCGCCCACGCCCACGCCCGCCAGCGCGAACATCTCCAGCGACGAGCCCACCAGGTAGCGGGCGCCCGGCAGCAGCTCCACCGACGTCGGCTGGTCCGTCATGGGCAACATGCCCCGGACGTTCAGCTCCCAGCGCAGCCGCTTGCCCGTCGTGGCCAGCGCCACGCCCAGCCGCAGCTCGCGCCCCACTTCATCCTCCGTGTCGCCCGTCCGGTCCGTCAGCAGCACGCGCGGGCGCTGCACGTAGCCCACCTCCAACCCCGCACGGATGAAGCCGAAGTGCCGCCCCACCATCACCCGGGGCGACAGACGAAGCCCGCCGTCATCCCGGGTAAAGGCCCCCTGGCTTCCCAGCGGCAGCCCCGCGGCCAGCTCCACCGCGAAATCCACGCCCCCCGCGTCCGACTGCGTCAGCACGCCGAAGCGCGCGCTCAACACCGGGGTGGACAGCGCCTGACTGGCGGGCACGGCGATGCCATAACGCCCCATGCCCACGTCGTCTCCGCCCTGGAGCGCCACCATGGGAACCTGCAGCCCTACCTGAAGCCAGTCCAGCGGGGCATACGCGGCGGCCAGGTGCGCGGTGGTCCGTCCAGAGACGACGGCCACCTCGGGCTGCTCGCGGATGAGGTTGTCCATGTAGACGAGCGGCTGATGCGCGTAATGCATCATCACCGTCGCGCGGAAGGCTCCCGCAGGAAGCAGCTCGCCCATGCCGACGAGCAGTGACCCCTCCGCGCCAGGATTCAGCTCCAGGCGCTCCAGGTCGAAGCCTCGCAGCACGGGCCCCTCCTGCCCCCCGGCGGACAGGGACGTCAGCGCGAGTGCCAGCGCGAGCCCGCGGTGCAGGAGCTCTTTTCTTCTCATGGTTCTCCCCGAAGCCGTCTGGGTACCCCGGGAAGACCCGCAGTTTCAAGCCAGCCCCCCTTTTCCACTCTACACCGAAGTCCGACCTGGAATGGGATGGCCCCAGCGTCAGCGCACGCCGGCAATGAAAATTTCGTGTCAGGCCCCCCTGGTTCGCAATTCGTGGCATGCTGCCGCACCACTATCGGGCCTCATCCTCTGGACGAGGCCCAGCGCCGGGGGTCTGTGGATGATCGCGAACGCCGCCTTGAAAGCCAACCAGGCTGAGTTCGAGTTCCAGGCAGGGGCCTTCACCGCCGGGGAGCTGGCCGTCCTGGGCTTTGAAGCCGAGGAGACGCTGTCCCAGCCCTACGCGGTGGAGGTGGCGCTGGCCGCCCGGCCGGACGTGGACGTGGATGAGAAGGCGCTCCTGGGCCAGGACGCGCGGCTCACCGTCATGCTCGGAGACGGCACCGCGCGCTTCTTCCACGGCATCGTGTCGCGCATGTCACGGTGGGATGAAGGCAGCGGCCCGGAGCGCCGCCGCTACCGCGCCACCGTGGTGCCGCGGCTGTGGACGCTCCGCCACCGCCGCAAGAGCCGCATCTACCAGGAGATGACCGTCCCGGACATCGTCCACAAGGTGCTGGATGAGGCCAAGGTGGAGCACCGGCTGGCGCTCACCGGCGAGTACCCCAAGCGCGACTACTGCGTGCAGTACCGCGAGTCCGACCTCGACTTCGTGTCCCGCCTCCTGGAGGAAGAAGGCATCTTCTACTTCTTCGAGCACGGCGAGGACGCCCACATGATGGTGCTGGGCGACGGTGCCTCCGCCAACCCTGAGATGCAGGGTGAGTCCAAGCTCGTCTTCCGCGAGCGCAGCCAGATGGTCGCCTCGCAGGAGTACGTCCACGAGCTGGTCTCCCGCACGGAGGTGCAGCCGGGCGCCGTGGCCCTGCGCGACTACAACTTCCTGCGCCCCGCCCAGGACCTGGGCGCCAGCTCCGAGGCGGAGGCTGGCGAGGCCGCGCTCGAAATCTACGACTACCCCGGCCGCTACGAAGAGCCCGCGCCCGGCCGCAGCCTGGCGAAGGTGCGCCTGGAGGAGCTGCGCGCGCGGGCGGAGACGGTGACGGGCGCCAGCTACAGCCGCCGCGTCTGCGTGGGCCACTCCTTCGAGTTGGCGGAGCATCCGGACGAAGCCGCCAACCGCAAGTACCTGCCCGTCTCCGTGCGGCACCTGGGCCACCAATCGGAGGCGCTGAGCATCGAGCAGGGCTCGCTGCGCAGCCGGGAGGACTACCGCAACGAATTCCTCTGCCAGCCCGCGGAGGTGCCCTTCCGCCCGCCGCGCGTGACGCCCCGGCCGGTGATTCCGGGCGCGCAGACGGCCATCGTCGTGGGCCCCAGCGGCGAGGAGATACACACCGACGAGCACGGCCGCATCAAGGTCCAGTTCCACTGGGACCGCGAGGGCAAGAACAACGACAAGAGCAGCTGCTGGATTCGCGTCAGCCAGGCCTGGGCGGGCCCGGGCTGGGGCGCCCTGTACCTGCCGCGCATCGGCCATGAGGTCGTCGTCGAGTTCCTCGAGGGCGACCCGGACCGGCCCATCGTCACCGGCAGCGTCTACAACGGCGCGAACCCGACGCCCATCGACCTGCCCGGCAACAAGACGCAGAGCACGCTGCGCTCCAGCTCCAGCCCCGGCGGCGCGGGCTCCAACGAGCTCCGCTTCGAGGACGCGGCCGGCAGCGAGCTCGTCTATCTGCACGCGCAGAAGGACTTCAACATCGTCGTGGAGAACGACAAGACGCAGGAGGTCCGCGGCAACGAGACGCTGCTGGTGCGCAAGGACCGCTCCCGCGTCATCGAAGGCAACCAGGCCCTGCTGGTGAAGAAGAACGACGACAGCACCGTCACCGGCAACCAGACGCTGGCCGTCACGCAGAACCGCTCCACCACCGTGGGCGGCAACCACACCGAGGCGGTGGCCGGGGACCAGTCCATCAGCGTCAGCGGCAACCAGGCCCTCACCGTGGCCATGGCCTCCGCGGAGACGGTGGCCCTGGGGAAGATGCTCAACGTGGGCGGCGCGCTCGCCGTCACCGTGGGCGCCGCCTTCAACGAGTTGGTGGGCGGCCTCAAGTCCGAACAGGTGGGCGGCGCCAAGGTGGAGGTCGTCGGCGCCAAGAAGTCCGAAACGGTCAAGGGCGCACGCACGCTCCAGGTGGGCGGGGACCTCTCCGAAGAGGTGGGGAAGTCCCGCACGCTCAAGGTGGACAAGGACATGCTCGTCAGCGTGGCGGGCAAGGTGAACCACGCCGCCAAGGACGCCTACACGCTGTCCGCCAAGGAAATCTCACTGGTTGCCCAGGAGCAGTTCACCCTCAAGGTGGGCTCCGCCACGCTCCAGGTGAAGAAGAACGGGGACGTGGTCATCAAGGGCGCCAAGATTGAGGTCAACGCGTCAGGCGACGTCGTCATCAAGGGCTCCAAGATTTCCGAGAACTAGGAGCAGGCAGGGAACCGCCATCAGGGGGGTGGCTTGAATCCTGTCCGTCCTGTCTGGCAGTTTACGCTTCGCACGGAAGTTGTAAGGACCCGTGCGTTCTTTCAAGGAATACGAATCTTGGCGCTAGGACACACAGGCGCCGGTCGGGTGAAGCGTGCCGGCCGGAACCTTCGGTGGGGTGTGGTCATCGCGCTCGCGGCCGCCTTGAGCGGGAGCGCGGGCTGCGTGAAGCGAGTGTCCCAGGTGTGTGAGACGCCGCCGCCGTTCCAGGTGGTGGTGGATGCGTCGGAGCAGCTCAATCCCGACGCGCGCGGGCGCTCGCTGCCTACCGTGGTGCAGATCGTCCAGCTCAAGGACAGCGTCCGCCTGGAGCGCGCGGGCTTCAAGGATTTGTGGGGCAAGCCGGAGGAGCTCCTCAAGGAGGACCTGCTCCAGGTGGCCGAGCTGGTGATTCCACCCGGCAACAAGGTGAAGCGCTGGGTGCAGCGTGATCCCAAGGCCCGCTTCGTCCTGGCCATGGGGCACTTCCGGCAGCCGCTGGGCTATTCGTGGCGGACGGTGGCGGCGCTCCCCGTGGTGGAGGAGGCGCGCTGCGTGGAGCGCCCCGCCGGTGACCAGGGCGACCCGAAGCCGGGAGACGAGGTCTTCCGCTACCGGCTGCAAGGCTATCAGATTGACCTGATGTTCCGGCCCATGACGCAGGCGCCGGAGCCTCGACTCCAACCCCAAGCTGGCGACGGCGAGTCGCCGCGGAGAGGTGTATGAAGTCCGTGCAGCGAGTCGTGTGGTCGGAGGGCATGTTCATGAGCCCCCACCACCTCCAGCAGCAGGACCTCTACCACGAGCAACTCCTGGATCAGCGGCTGGCGTCGCTCGAACCGTATCCCTGGGGCGTGGTGGCCCTGGAGTTCGACATGGAGGCGCTGCGCGCCGGCCAGGTGCAGCTGACCCACTTCACCGGCATCCTCCCGGACGGGCTGCCCGTCTCCTTCGAATCCGGAGACGCGGAGGCGCCGCCCGCGCGGCCCGCGGACGGCTACTTCCCGCCCGCCCAGCGCACCCTGGACGTGTACCTGGGCGTGCCGCGCGAGCGCAGCGGCGTGGAGAGCTTCGGCAGCGGGGAGCGGCTGGGCAGCAGCCCGCGCTACACGCCCGCCTCCCGCCCCGTCAGTGACTTGACGGCCTCCACCTCCATCTCGCAGGTGGCCTTCGGTCAGCGCAACGTGCGGCTGCTGTTCGGCACCGAGCCGCGCGACGACTTCGAGTCCATCAAGCTGTGCGAGCTGTCCAGGGACCGCTCCGGCAACCTGACGCTGGTGGAGTCCTTCATCCCGTCGTGCCTGCGCATCGACGCGTCCGCGTTCGTCATGAACGAGCTGCGGACGATGCTGCGGCTGATGGTGTCCAAGCAGCGGCAGCTCTCCTCGCGGCGGCGGCACCGGGACGCGTCAGCGCTGGAGTTCACCGCGGGCGACGTGACGCTCTTCCTGGAGCTCAACGCGCTCAACGGCACCATCCCCTTCCTCCAGCACGCGCTGGACGCGGGCAACCTGCGTCCGCGGGACTTGTACCTGGCGCTGGCGCAGTGCGCGGGGCAGCTGTGCACCTTCTCCGTCAGCGCGGACCCGTCCACGCTGCCCACCTTCCAATTCACCAACCTGCGCGCCACCTTCGAGGAGCTGTTCCGCCGCCTCTCCGAGCTGATGCGCTCGGTGGCGCTGGAGCAGTGCCTGTCGGTGGACCTGACGGCGGGCGCCGACGGCATGTTCCGCGGCCGGCTGGAGGACGACCGGCTGGAGCGCTGCGGCCACTTCATCCTCGCGGTGCGCAGCGAGCTGCCGGAGCGGGTGGTGGCCGAACAGCTGCCCAAGCTGTCGAAGGTGGCCGCCTGGGAGGACATCCGCGCGCTGGTGCAGGCCGCCGCGCCCGGCGTACCGCTGGCGGTGACGTACCGGCCGCCACCCGAGGTCCCCGTGCAGCCGGGCACCGTCTACTTCAGCCTCTCCATGAATGACGGCTACTGGAGGAACGTGATGAGGGATCGCAACCTCGCCATCTACCTGCCGCAGCCGTTCGACGCGAGCCGAACGACCGTGGAACTGCTCGCGGTCCCCACCGCCAATCGCTGACGCCCCGAGCCGCCCATGGACCGAGTCACCGAAGCCACGAAGGACTGTTTCGACGCCGCCATCCAGCTGCGCGGCTCCGAAGCGTCGGCGGTGCCCCCGCCGGAGACGCTGCACCACCGCCTGCGCGGCGTGGTGGATGAGACGCTGCGCCGCGCCGCCGTGCTGGGCTTCAGCCATCAGGATGCCCAGGACATGGCCTACGCGCTGGTGGCGCTCATCGACGAGGTCGTCCTGGGCCGCCCGGAGGAGTACCGGCAGCTCTGGATGCCCCTCCAGCTCCACTACTTCAATGAGAACGTCGCCGGTGACGGCTTCTTCGCGCGCCTCAACACCGTGCGCAAGGACCCGCACCGGCACGAGGTGCTGCAGGTCTATTACCTGTGCATGCTCTTCGGCTTCCAGGGCCGCTACCGCATCCGCGGCGGCGAGCTGGAGCTGATGACGCTCATCGACACGGTGCAGAAGGACCTGGAGCGCGCGCGGCCCTTCGACTTCGACGTGCTGTCGCCGCACGGGGACCGGCCCACCGAGTCGCTGCTCTCCAAGCGCAAGAAGGCGTCGATGGTGGGCATCTCCGCCGGGGCGCTCGCGGTGGCCGTGCTGTTCTACGGCGTGCTGCAGTTCTTCCTCAACGACAAGATTGGTGAGCTGAAGAGCCGCATCGAGGTCCACGCGGCCCGCAACACGGCGACGAGCGCCAGCCAGACGCAGGCGGCGGGAGGGACGCAGTAATGGCGTATCTGTTACCGCTGCTCGGCATCGGCGCGCCGATGTTCGCGTTGCTCAACTACCTGGGCTTCACCCTTCAGCAAGCGGCCATCATCGCCGCGCTCGCGGGCCTGCTGGCCGTCGGCGTGGTGTGGCTCGTCAAGCGCATCCGCGCGCGCGCCGCGGCCAAGAAGCTGGAGGGCGCGCTGGCGGCGCAGGCGGATGAGCAGGCCACCACCGTGCGGCCGGACCTGCAGCCTGAAATCAAGGCCATGCAGTCGGAGTTCACCAAGGCGGTGGAGGCGCTCAAGGCCTCCAAGCTGGCGCGCGGCGGCAAGGACGCGCTGGCGGTGCTGCCCTGGTACCTCATCGTCGGGCCTCCAGGCGCCGGCAAGAGCACCGCGCTGCGCAACTCCGGGCTGAAGTTCCCGTACCTCTCCGCGCGCGGCGGCGTGCGCGGCGTGGGCGGCACGCGCAACTGCGACTGGTGGCTGACCAACGAGGCCGTACTGCTGGACACGGCGGGCCGCTACACCAGCGCGGAAGAGGACCGGCCGGAGTGGCTGGCCTTCCTGGACACGGTGGCGAAGCACCGCCCCAGCCGTCCCATCAACGGCCTCATCGTGGCCATCAGCGTCAGCGAGCTGCTGAACGCGGACCCGCAGGCCGTGGGGGAGATGGGGCAGACCATCCGCGAGCGCCTGGATGAAATCACGACCCGGCTGAAGATGCTGGTGCCGGTGTACGTGATGATCACCAAGTGCGACCTGCTGCCCGGGTTCGTGGAGATGTTCTCGGACTTGTCGCGCGTGGAGCGCGGGCAGATCTGGGGCTTCACCGTGCCGCTGGAGCAGCAGCGCGAGGCGAGCACGGACCTGTTCCGCGAGCGCTTCGACCAGATGCTCTCCGTGCTGGAGCAGCGCTCGCTGCGCCGGCTGGGCCAGGAGCGCCGGCTGGAGACGCGCGAGAACATCTACGGCTTCCCGCAGAAGTTCGACGCGCTCCGGAAGAACCTGGCGGAGTTCCTCCAGCCGCTCTTCCTGGAGAACGTGTTCCAGGACACGCCCGTCTTCCGCGGCCTGTACTTCAACAGCGGCACGCAGGACCTGCGCCCGGTGGACAAGGTGTCCCCGTCCGCGGCGGAGATGTTCGGCAGCACCAACGGCCGGGCGCAGACGGATGGCGCCACGGAGGGCCGCAGCTACTTCCTCTGGGACGTCTTCACCAAGGTGATGTTCCAGGACCAGCAGGTGGCGGTGCGCAGCTCGCTGGAGGAAGCGCGGGTGCGCCGCCAGCGGATGGTGCTGGCCAGCGCGGCCTCCGCCGCCACGGTGCTGCTGCTGTCGCTGCCCACGGTGTCCTTCTTCAAGAACCGCAACATGGCGGAGGCCGTCACCGAGGCCATCACCAACGTGAACCTGGACCCGCGTGACGACATCCGGCGCGTCGAGGACCTGATTCCGCTGCGCAACCGGCTCCAGGAGCTGACGGAGTACGAGGAAGGCAGCGCGCCGGTGTTCATGCGCTTCGGCCTCTACCAGGGCCAGAAGCTGCTGCCCCAGGCGCGCCAGTTCTACAACGCGGCGCTGCGCCGGGTGCTGCTGGGCAAGCAGTTCGAGCTCATCCAGCAGCGCCTGGACACCTTCGGGAAGAACCCCGATTTGCTGACGGTGCGCAGCGACGAGGACTACAGCAAGCACTTCGACGCGTACCGCCAGTACTTCGATGACTTGAAGATGTACCTGCTGGTGACCACGCCCCGGGATCCGCGCGAGCCGGAGCTGGACGAGACGCAGCGCAAGTGGCTCCAGGACGAAATCGTGAAGCACTGGAAGCGCGTGCGGGGCGACGCGGTGGACGAGCGGGCCGTGGCGAACCACGCGGAGACGTTCCTGCTGATGCTCGCCAACGAGCAGATGCTCCCCGAAGAGCAGAAGCCGGCGCGCGAGCAGCGCATCGCCTTCGGCCGCGTCACCGGCGTGGTGCAGTCGGCGCGCCGCTCGCTCAACAACGTGCCCCTGGTGCGGCTGGAGCTGGCGCAGCTGGTGGCCAACATGAGCGGCGCGTACCCGGACGTGACGTTGGAGCAGCTCGTGGGCTCGGTGCCGCAGATGAGCGCCAGCGCGCGCGTGCGGGGCGCCTTCACGCGCAAGGCCTATGACGACGTCATCCGCGAGCGGCTGGACCTGGCCTTCCAGGACCAGCAGTCGTGGGTGCTGGACCGCGATGAGAAGGTGGACACGGTGAGCTCGCGGCGCGAGCTGCGCACCCGCTACTTCGAGGCCTACACCCAGGAGTGGAGGGACTTCCTCGGCGCCATCCGCGTGCATGCCCCGGAGAACCTGACGCAGATGGAGAGCCTGCTGACGAACCTGACGCGCGGCAAGCCGAAGCCCTACGGGCGGCTGTTCCGCGCGCTCACGTACAACGTGGTGCTCGACAAGCGCGACACCAAGGCGGCGGAGGCCGACACGGGCTTCCTGGCCAAGGCGGGGAAGCTGTTCGGCTCGGAGTCCGGCGAGGACGCGCCGAAGAAGCGCGAGCTGCTGAACGCCAACTCGCCGTCCGGCGCCCAGGAGGTCACCGCCCGCGACGTGGAGCGTGAGTTCGCCTCGCTCATCCGCTTCGCCACGGAGTCCTCCAAGACGGAGGACGGCGAGGAGTCCCTGACGGCGCTGGATTCGTACGAGGACCAGCTGGCCACCGTCCAGACGACGCTGCTGGCGGTGAAGGACAAGCCGGCCGAGTCCGGCCTGCTGCTGGACAAGATTGAGTCCACCCGCAACAACGTGGAGATGATGGTCCGCAAGCAGACGGACAACGTCGCCATCTTCGAGAGGCTGCTGCTGCCGCCGTTCCAGGAGATGCGCTCGGTGGTGTTCGTGGGCGTGGCCTGCAACAAGAGCAAGCTGTGGCAGGACCAGGTGGTGACGGCGTGGAGCAGCGCCTTCAAGGGGAAGTACCCCTTCGACCGCGCGTCGCAGGCGGACGCGCCGCTGCCCGAGGTCGCGGAGTTCCTGCGCCCCGAGGGTGGCCTGGTGCGCAAGTTCGTCAAGGAGCAGCTCCTGGAGGACGTGGTGGCCACCGGACGCCGGTGGGAGTTCACCTCGTCGGGCGGCGTCATGTACCGGCCCGACCTGCTCGGCTTCCTGGAGAAGACGGGCGCGCTCTCCACCACGCTCTTCCCTGGCGGCGACACGGTGGACCCGCTGGTCCGCTTCCAGGTGCGCCTGCGCCCGGGCGTCTCCGCGGACGGCCTGGCGTCGCAGATTTCGTCCATCACCCTGACGCTCGACGGGACGGACGAGACGTACCGCAATGGCCCGGACACGCTGTGGAAGCCGATGATCTGGCCCGGGCAGGCCGGCAAGCTCGGCGCCCGCATCACCGTGCAGAGCGCGGATGGCTCCACGGAGACGACGCTGGAGGCCGAGGGGGACTGGGGCCTGTTCCGCCTGCTGGAGCGCGTCAAGCGCATCGAGCCCAGCGCCGACGGCCGCTACTTCACCGCCACGTGGGAAATCGAAGAGATGAACGGCGCGCTGGTCTCCATCGACTTCCGTCCGGAGCGCACCGCCAACCCGTTCTTCGGGATGTCGGGCAACACGTCCAAGCTGCTGGCCATCTTCCGGGACCCGGGGTTGCAGCCGCCCGTGAGCATCGCGCGCAAGGGCGGGTGCGCGACGCCGGCCGTCGCGGCGGATGGGGTTCACTGACATGGCAGTGCAGTCGCCGCGCATCGGCCTGCTGGGCAAGACGCCCCGACAGGCAGAGTTCATCCGCCACAACGCGGCCACCCCGCTGGCCCTCCAGCTCTACGGCTGGATGGAAGCGGGCGTGGAGCGTTCGCGACGAGCCCGGGTGGACCTGCCCGCCGAGCCCGTCAGTTTCGTCTTCACCGCGCCCGGCCAGAAGCAGGCGCTGGTGGGGGTGATGGCGCCCAGCCAGGACAGCGTGGGCCGGACCTTCCCCCTGGCCATCTTCACTGAGGCGTCCTCCGCGGACACGGCCTCGCGGCTCGCGTTGACGCCGGAGGCGTACCAGCCCTTCCTGCGCGCCGCCGGTTCGCTGGCCCAGTCCGCCGCGGAGCTGGAGGTGCCACAGCTGCTGGAGCGCGTGGCGGCGCTGCCCCTGCCGGGCCCGGGGGACTACAGCCTCGCGAAGCGGCTGCTCACCGCCGTGCTGGCGGACCACCACACCGTGGACCTGCTGGGCCCGGTGGTGGAGGGCACGCCGGAAGGTGGGCGCTACTACGCGCTGCACACCTTCCTCACCGCGTGCGCGGGCGAGCGCGGCAAGGAGCAGCTACCGGCCGGCGTCACCCTGGACTGCCCGCTGTCCACGCGCGTGGGGCCGGTGGCCTGGCTGGAGCTGTCCTCGCGGCTGCTCAAGTGGACGCACCAGCCTCCAGCCTTCTTCTGGTCCGAGGGCGACAAGCCCCGGCTGCTCATCAGCCTGGGAGCGGCCTCCCCTGCCCTGTTCCTCGCGCTGGCCCAGCCCAGCCGTCCGGGCGCCCAGGTGTGGCCGCTGCGCACCGAGCGCCCCGCCGCCATCGACAACGCGCGCAAGGGCCTCACGGCCTCCGCGCGCCAGGTCATCGACGCGCCGTCCACCACCCTGGAACAACTGTTGCAGACGCTTTCGCGCTGAAGTCCCACCACGCCCATGCCTCCCACCTTGGAACAGCTTCGCGAGCGCGCCCTCCCCTGGACCGAGCCCGTGCCGGGGGCTTCCCCGGCCGGCGTGCAGGCGAAGCACGAGCCCGCCTACGAGGCCGTCGCGCTGGAAGTCGCGAAGTTGGAGTCCCCGGCCAGCAACGCCGTGCGCTGGGATGACGTCGTCGAGGGCGCGAGCGCGCTGCTGAAGCACACCACGAAGGACCTCTGGCTCGCCTCGTACCTGGCCTATGGCCTGTATGCCACGCGAGGCGTGGACGGCGCGGCCACCGGCACGGCCGTGCTCGCCGAGGTGACGGAGCGCTACTGGCAGGACCTCTTCCCGGAGGCGAAGCGGCTGCGCGGCCGGGCCAACGCCGTGGCCTGGTTCGTGGACCGGCTGGGCAGCATCCTGCCCACCGTGGAACAGGCCTCCGTGAGCGCGGAGCCCCTGGATGCGCTAGCGGTCGCGGTGAAGCGCCTGGCCCAGCTCTCACGCGAGCGGTTCGCCGACATGGCCCCCGCGTTCGGACCGCTCCAGGACGCCATCACCCGGCTCCGCGCCGGACTCCCCGAGCCCGAACCCGCGAGCGTACCCGAGGGACGCACCGCGTCCCCGGAGGACGCGGACGCCTCGCAGCCACCGGTGGATGGGCATGCGTCGTCCCAGGACGAGGCCCCCGCGCCCGGCGAGGCGGGAGCGCGCGCTGACACGTCCACGAAAGGCAATGACAGCCGCTCGGCGCGGGACACGGACAAAGCCAACACCGCCACGGGCAAAGGCAGTGCAGCCAACCCGAGCAGCGCCGCCGCCAACGGCACACAAGCCCCCCCGCGCCCCGCCGCCCCCCCCCTCGCCCAAGCCTCACACCCTCCCCCCCC
>NZ_JABXEO010000132.1:0-14182 GCF_013372585.1 Myxococcus sp. AM010 | reverse complement strand
GGACGGCGCGGGGGTGACAGGCGGACAACAGGAGCAGCAGCAGGGCGACGTGGCGCATGGGCGGGGGGAAACTCTACCTTGCACCTCTTGGAGCGCGGCGCGTAGATTGCCCGCGCGCTCATGGCCCGCGAAAAGGACAACATCGCTCTCTCCGACGAGCACAACACTCGTGGAATCGAGCTGGCGGACCGGGGTTGGCTCGACGAGGCCATCAAGGAGTTCAAGAAGGCCATTGACCTCGACCCGAGCTCCGCGCACGCCCACGACAACCTGGCGACCGTCTACGCGGAGAAGAAGCTCTTCCGCGAGGCGCTGTCGGAGTACCTCACCGCCCTGAAGCTGGAGCCGGAGAGCGCCACGGCGCACTACAACCTGGCCTGCTTCCTCTCCACCCACGCGGGGGAGATGGCGGTGGAGGAGTACAAGGAAGCCATCGAGCTGGACCCGGAGTATCCGGACGCCCACCTCAACCTGGGCCTCACCTACGCGGACCAGGGCCGCGTGGAGGAGGCGATGCGCGAGCTCCAGACGGCCATCGAGCTGGACTCCCAGGACGCCTTCCCCCGTCACGAGCTGGCCGCGCTGATGATGGACGAGGGCGACTACCGCTCCGCCATCACCCAGCTGAAGGACGTGGTGCGCCTGGAGCCGGACAACTTCGAGGCGCAGCTGGACCTGGGCATCTGCTACGCGCAGAAGGGCTTCTACGCGGAGGCGGAGCGCGCCTATGAGCGGGCGCGGGCGCTCAACCCGGAAGACTTGCTGCTCAACTACAACCTGTCCGCCCTGTTCGCGCTGTGGGGGCGTCCCAAGGACGCCGTGCAGTACCTGCAGAAGTCGCTCACCGCGGACCGGCCGAAGGTGATGGGGTGGCTGTCCACCGACCCCATGTTCGACGCCCTCAAGGGTGACCCGGACTTCGAAGCCTTGTTCTGAGCCATGGGCAACGAATGGTTGTTCCTGGGGCTGGCGATCCTCCTCGTATTCGCCAATGGCTTCTTCGTGGCGACCGAGTTCGCCATCGTGAAGATCCGCGCCACGCGGCTCCAGTCCCTGGTGGACGAAGGCGCGCCGGGCGCGGCCGCGGCCATGAAGATGGTGGAGAAGCTGGACGCGTACCTCTCCGCCACGCAGTTCGGCATCACCCTGGCCTCCCTGGGCCTGGGCTGGCTGGGTGAGCCGGCCTTCGCGCGCTTGTTGGAGCCGGTGCTGGTGCCGTTGGTGCCGGAGGGCGCCTCCACCACGTTGGCCCACTCCGCGGCGGTGGTGATTGGCTTCAGCATCATCACCTTCCTGCACATCGTGCTCGGTGAGCTGGCGCCCAAGAGCCTGGCCATCCAGCGGCCCGAGGACACGACGCTCGCGGTGGCGCTGCCCATGCGGGTGTTCTACGTCCTGTTCTACCCGGCCATCGTCCTGCTCAACGGGCTGGCGGCGTGGGTGCTGCGCGTCTTCGGCCTCCAGTCGGTGGGGGGGGCGCACGAGGCGCACAGCGAGGACGAGCTGCTGGTCATCCTGCACAGCTCGGCGCAGGCGGGCGCGATTACCACGGCGCGCGCGGAGCTGCTGGAGCGCGCGCTGGAGATGGCGCAGAAGACGGCGCGGCAGGTGATGGTGCCGCGCAACCAGGTGAAGTTCCTGGATGTGGAGGAGCCGCTGGAGAAGTGCATCGCGGATGCGCGCGCGGCGGGCCACACGTGGCTGCCGGTGTGCCGGGGCAACCTCGATGAGATTGAAGGCGTGGTGAACGCCAAGGACCTGTTCTTCCTGCTGTCCCGGGGCGAGCTGCACAGCCTGGCGCAGGTGCAGCGGCCGGTGTTGTTCATCCCCGAGGGCGCCACGCTGGAGCAGCTCCTGGCGGAGTTCCGGCGGCGGCGCCGGCAGACGGCGCTGGTGGTGGACGAGCACGGCGGCACGTCCGGGCTGGTGACGATCGCCGACGTGGTGGCGGAGGTGGTGGGCGACGTCGCCGAGCTGGGCCGCCGCATGGACGAGGTCCGCGCGCTGCCTGGAGGCCGCTTCGAGCTGCCGGGCACCGCGCAGCTCGACGATTTGGAGGAGCAGCTGGACGTCACCTTCGACCTGGACGAGGACGAAGAGGGCGAGGTGACGACCATCGCCGGCTACCTCATGACGCGGCTGGGCCGGGTTCCCGTGCAGGGGGACACGCTGCGGCTCGACATGTGGCGCATCGTCGTGGACGTGGTGGAAGGGCCGCGCGTGGTGCGCGTCACCGTGGAGCCGCAGTCGCGGACGGCGCCCGGGCGCGCCGCGGCGGACGGCTCCGGCGAGGTGCCTCCGGGCGCGTCGAACGAGTCTTGAGTCTGTAGCCGCGGTTCCGGTCAGGGGCTCCTTCGCTGCGGGCGACCTGCGCTTCACGACGCGGCGGTTCTGCCTCTCCATGCCCCCGGTCATGATGCGTGCGTGATGCCCGGTACGCGAGTCCGCCGAGGGCATGTCAGACCGGAGTGCTACGTCCCGCGGAAGGTCACGCGCTCGCGTGGCGCAACAGGACGCAACAAGGCTGAAGCAGCCTCACCCGCGGGAGGACGTCATGGGAGCGTAGAAGCGCGGTGCTCACGCCGCCGCCTCGCAGTGCGTGCGCTACAGCTACAGGGCACGTCTGCTCTGTCGCAGACCAGGCAACCGAACGTATGGCGATGCGTGGCATGGCCACGCTTGATCGCCTGGGAGGTGGCTGGTACTCCTTTCTGCTGGGCGCTCCGAGGCCGATTTTTCGGCCTCGCGCGCGATTTTCTCCCCGTACCGAGCCCGCTCTAGGAGCCCGCTGGCATGCGAATCAAGCGGTTGGACATCACCGGCTTCAAGTCCTTCATGGAACGGAGCGTCTTCACGTTCGACGAAGGCGTGACGGGCATCGTCGGGCCCAACGGCTGCGGCAAGTCCAACGTCGTGGACGCCATCCGCTGGGTGATGGGTGAGCAGAGCGCGAAGAACCTCCGTGGCCGCGGCATGGAGGACGTCATCTTCAACGGCTCGGAGAACAAGCCGCCGCTGTCCATGGCGGAGGTGTCGCTCACGTTCCTCGTGGATGACACGGACCAGCTCGCGCCGCAGTACCAGGGCTTCTCCGAAGTCACCGTGACGCGGCGCCTGTTCCGCAACGGCGACTCCGAGTACCTCATCAACAAGACGCTGTGCCGCCTGCTGGACATCACCGAGCTGTTCCTCGGCACCGGCGTGGGCACCAAGGCGTACTCCATCATCGAGCAGGGCCGCGTGGGCCTCATCGTGTCCAGCAAGCCGGAGGACCGGCGCCACCTGCTGGAGGAGGCCGCGGGCGTCACCAAGTACAAGGCCCGCCGCAAGGCCGCCGAGCGCAAGATGGAGGCGACCGACGCCAACCTGCTGCGCGTCACCGACATCACCAACGAGTTGGAGAAGCGGCTCGACGCGCTGTCGCGCCAGTCGAAGAAGGCGGAGAAGTACAAGAAGCTCAAGGCGCGCATGCGGGACATCGACCTGCACGCGGCCACCCACCGCCAGCTGGAGCTGATGGCGGAGAAGAAGATGCTCCAGTCGCGGCTGGAGAACCTGGGCTCCGAGGAGCGGGAGAGCCTGGACCGGGTGAAGGCGCTGGAGGAGACGATTACGCGCCGCCGCGCGGAGCTGGAGGCGGAGACCGCCGCGCTCCAGGCGCTGGCCGCGGAGGTGCACACGCTGGAGAGCTCCCTGCAGCGCGACACGCAGGAGATGACCTACGGCAAGCGCGACCTGGAGGAGACGCGGGCCCGCGTGGCCGCCGCCCAGGCGGAGCTGGACGGGCTCCTGGCGCGCAAGGCGGAGATGTCCGAGGCCATGGCCGTCCGCGAGGCGGAGCTGTCGGGCATCGCCGGCTCGTGGAAGGAGGACGAGGTCGCGATGCAGGTGGCGCAGGAGGAGCTGCGCCGCGTGTCCCAGCTCCAGACGGAGGTCGCGCTGCGCCTGGAGCAGGAGCGCGCCGGCCTGGTGGCCGTGGCCACGCGCCTGGCCAACCACGAGAGCAACCTGGTCAACCTCGCCCGCCAGCGAGGGGACCTGGGCGCCCGCCGCGCGAAGCTCCAGGGCGAGCTGGACGCCCTGCGCGCCCAGGAGCAGGCGCTGGAGGACGTCCGGGGCGACGTGGCGAAGCGGGTGGAGGACACCCGGCACCTCGCCGCGGAGCTGGCCGAGCGCAAGGGCCAGGAGGAGGACGCGCTCACCCGCACCCGCGCGGCCTTCACGGAGAACGAAATCGAGGTCATCGCGCTGCGGGAGGAGCTGAGCGACAAGCGCAGCCGCCTCTCCACGCTGCAAGACATCCAGAAGAACTACGACGGCTTCGATCGCGGCGTGCGCGCCGTCATGACGCGCGCCGGGGTGCAGGCCCGCGAGCAGGGCATCTTCGGCCTGGTGGCGGACGTCCTCACCGTCACCCCGCGCTATGAGCGCGCGGTGGAGGCCGCCCTGGGTGAGCGGCTCCAGCACGTCATCGTGGAGAGCCGCGACAAGGGCGTGGAGCTGGTGGACTACCTCAAGGGCCACGCCGAGGGCCGGGGCAGCTTCCTCCCGGTGCCCGCGCTGGACGCGCTGCCGGCCCCGCTGGAGCCGGACTTCAGCCAGCCCGGCGTGCTCGCGCATGCCCTGCGCGAGGTGACGTGCGAGGAGGCGCTGGCGCCGCTCGTCCAGCTGCTGCTGGGGGACGTCGTCATCGTCCAGGACGTGGCGACGGCGCGCGCGTGGACCCAGTCGGGCGGCCCGGCGTGCACGCTGGTGACGGTGGAGGGCGAGGTGTTCCGCCCGGACGGCACCATCGTCGGCGGTGAGAGCGAGGGCGCGGCGGTGGGCGCGCTCCAGAAGAAGCGCGAAATCGCCGAGCTGGCCACCGAGGTGGCCCGCGTGGAGGAGCGCTACAACGAGATTCTCACCCGGCACTACACGCTCCAGAAGCAGATGGGGCACGCGGAGGGCGTCCTCAAGGGGCTGGCCAAGAATCAGCACGCCGAGGAGCTGAACCTCGCCAGCCAGGAGAAGGACCTGCACAAGGCGGGCGAGGACCTGGCCCGCGTGCGCGAGCGCGTCCGCGCCCTGGAGGTGGAGGAGGGGCAGCTCGCCCAGAGCCACCAGTCGCTGGAGCACGAAGAGGAGATGAGCCGCGGCGAGGTGGCGCACGGCCAGGCGGACCGCGAGGGCCGCGAGGAGCGGGTGAAGCAGCTGGTGGCCGAACAGGAGTCGCTGCGCCTGCGCGCGGAGACGGCCAACGGCGAGCTGACGGGCCTGCGCATCAAGGTGGCCGCCGGCAGCGAGCGGGGCGAGTCGGCCCGCAAGGAGCTGGACAGCCTCGTCGCCCAGCGCCAGGACATGGAGACGCGCATCACCCGGCTCCAGGCCACGGTGGTGGAGGGTGGGTCGCGCGTGGAGGAGCTGGCGCGGCGCACGGCGGACACCGAGGGCGGCCTGTCCCAGCGCGCCGAGGAGCACCGGCTCGCCGCGGAGGGGCTGGAGGCGCGCCGCGCGGCGCACACCGCGGCCTCCGCGGAGGTGCGGGAGCAGGACGCGACGTTCCGCGAGCTGCGCGGCCGCGTGGACGAGCTGATGCAGGGCCTGTCGCAAATCTCGCTGCGGGAGCGCGAAATCGCCCTGGAGCTGGAGCACCTGGCGGCGGGCATCCGCGAGCGGCACCAGGTGGAGCTGGCCAACGAGCTGCACAAGTACCACCTGCTGGCCGCGCTGGCCCCGGAGACGGAGGCGGAGCTGAAGGACCTGCGCGCGCAGGTGGAGAAGATGGGGGAGATCAACCTCACCGCCATCGACGAGCACGCGGAGCTGTCCAAGCGCTACGACTTCCTCACCGCGCAGAAGCAGGATTTGCAGTCCTCCATCGAGCAGCTGAAGGAGGCCATCCAGCGCATCGACGCCACCAGCCGCGAGCGCTTCAAGCAGACCTTCGACGTGGTGAACGAGAAGTTCCAGGCCATCTTCCCGCGCCTGTTCGGCGGCGGCCGGGCCAGCCTCATCCTCACCAACGAGGGGCCGGGCGGGGAGCCGGGCGTGGAAATCGTCGCCCAGCCGCCGGGCAAGAAGCTGCAGAGCGTCAACCTGCTGTCCGGCGGCGAGAAGGCCCTCACCGCCGTGGGCCTCATCTTCGGCATCTTCCTCATCAAGCCGACGCCCTTCTGCCTCCTCGACGAGGTCGACGCGCCGTTGGATGAGGGCAACGTGGGCCGCTACAACGACATGGTGAAGGAGATGAGCAAGCAGTCGCAGTTCATCCTCATCACCCACAACAAGCGGACCATGGAGGTCTCCAACACCCTCTATGGCGTCACCATGGAGGAGCCGGGCATCTCCAAGCTCGTCAGCGTGCGCATGCGCGAGGCGGGCGCGGCCAACGACGACAAGGTGACGGCGGCGTAGGCCCGTCCCGGGCCGTTGCCCCTTGGAAACACAGAAGGCGCGGGCCCCGGCTTCCGGGCTCCCGCGCCTTCGTGTTTTTCCGCCGTGGGGCGGGGGGCTACTTGAAGTTCTTCTTCGGGCAGGCGCCCTTGTCCTGCGCGGCCATCTTCTCCGCGTCGGCCAGCTCCTTCATGGACTCGTCGACGTTCTTCTGGGTGGCGGTGACGACGTCACCCCAGTTCTCCGCGTCCTTCGCCGCCATCTCCGTGGCCAGCGCCAGCGCGGCCTGGTCCGTGGCCTGACGGGCCTTGATGGACTCGATGACGCCCGCGTCCGCCTTCACCAACGCCTCGCACTTGCTGGACATCTCGTCGAAGAGGCGCCAGTTCTTCGTCTTCTGGTAGCGGTCCACGACTTCGGCGTAGGCCAGGGCCGCCGGGGTGCGGGCGCCGTCGGCGATGGCCGAGTCCGCCGCGCGCTGGGTGCGGTTGAGGTCCAGTTGGAGGAAGCGCAGCTCGGGCGGCAGGGCGGCCGACGCGGCGTCCGGCGCGGCCGAGTCGAAGTGGACGAAGCGGTAGGAGAAGCCGAGCTCGTCGGAGTTCAGCTTCGCCGGCAGCGCGGCAATCTTCGGCTGGAGGCAGGCGGCCAACTGGTCCGCCTCGGTGTTGCCGGAGGGCGCGAACGTCACCTCGGCCGGGGTGGGGTTGGCCTTCAGCAGCTTGATCTTCGCCGTCAGCGGCGGCGGGACCTGCTCCTTGAAGTTGGCGTAGCACTCACACCAGCCCTGCTGCGCCAGGCGCACCGCGCCGGTGAAGTCCGAGCCCTCGTTGATGTTGAAGGTGACGGAGTTGAGGCCGCTGGTGGTGTGCTCGAAGGGGATGGCCGCCTCCACCGGCTGCGCGCCCTTGGGCAGCGCGGCCAGCTTCACCTGGCTGTCCACCACCTTCTGGATGCAGGCCTGGCCTTCCGGGGTGAGGTTCGTCCCGGTGACGGCGTGGGAGGCGCCCTGCTCCGTGACGGTCGTCTTGACCTCCACCGTGGTGGTCTTCTCCGCGCCCCGGTGCTTCGGGTCCACCAGGCACTCCATCACCTGGGGACGCGTGGTGAGCAGCGCGCCCAGCACGACGCCCTGGCTCGCCTGCTCCGGGAGCTGGAGCTCGCGCGGGAAGCAGTTCACCAGGTCGAACGGGGGCTGGTTGGTGATGCGGACTCGCTCCTCGGTCGGCGTGGGCTGTGCGGCCTGGGCCGCGGGCTTCTGCTGGCCGGCGCAAGCGGCGGTGAAGACGACGGAGGCTACGGCGACGCGACGCAACATGCGGTTGTTCTCCCTGGGGGTGGATCTGCGTGCGGACTTCTTTACTTCTCCAGGCCCTCGGCGTTCTTGAGGTCCTTGAGCCGAAGCCCGTTCTTTTTCAGTAGGCGATAGAGGCTCTGCATGGAGAGCCCGGTGCGCTGCTCCGCGGCCTTCATGTCGAAGCCCACGGTCTTCATGACCTCGGCGAAGTACAGGCGCTCGAAGTCGGCCAGCACCCTGTCCTTGGCCTCGTGGTAGGGCAGGGTGCCCACCAGCGTGGCCACCTGGGTGGTGGGGGCCTGGCCCTCCGCGCGCCGCGAGGGCTGGGCGAGGAAGTCCAGCCAGCTGCTGTTGCCCGTCTCCTCCATGAGGGCGCCGCGCTCCAGCACGTTGCGCAGCTCGCGCACGTTGCCCGGCCACTCATAGCCCTCGAAGAGGGCCAGCGTCTGGGGCGTGAGGGTGATGCTGGCGCGCAGCGTCTGGGCCAGGGCCTGGGCCAGCGCGGGCAAATCATCCCGGCGGGTGCGCAGGGGCGGCAGGCGTACGCGCGCCACCGCGAGCCGGAAGTACAGGTCCGCGCGGAAGCGGCCCTGGCGCACGTCCTCTTCCAGGTTCCGGTGGGTGGAGGCGATGACGCGCACGTCCACCGCCACCGGCTGCCCGTCCAGCGACGGCACCTCGCGCGTCTCCAGCACGCGCAGCAGCTTGCCCTGCACGGGCAGCGGCAGCTCGCCCACCTCGTCCATGAAGAGGGTGCCGCCCCGGGCCGCCTCGAAGACGCCCCGCGCCTCGCGGTCCTCGCCGTCACCCGCGCGCAGGCCGCCGAAGAGCTCGCGCTCGGCCTTCTCCTCGGAGATGAGGTTGCAGTCCACGACCTTGAAGGGGCCGTGGCGCCGCGCCGAGTGCTGGTGCACCGCGCGCGCCGCCAGCTCCTTGCCGGTGCCCGTCTCTCCCTCCACGAGCAGGCTCATGTCCTCGCGGGCGATGCGGCGCAGCTCCGTGAAGACCCAGCGCATCTTCTCCGAGGCGCCCACCAGCGCGCCGAAGGACTCCGCCCCCGCTACCTCCACCTCGGTGGGGCGCGGGGCGACCTTCACGGAGAGCTTCGTCTTGCCCAGCTCCACCTTGTCGCCGCTGGTCAGGTAGGCCTGCACCACCTGCCGGCCGTCCAGGAAGGTGCCGTTGCGGCTGCCGGTGTCGCGCAGCATCAGCCCGCGCGAGGTGCGCTCCACCTCCAGGTGGCGGCGGCTCACCGTGGCGTCCGTGAGCACCAAATCACAGGCGCCGTCGGAGCCCACGCGGACCAGCCCGTCCTGCGTCTTCACCTTCTTGCCCTTGTCAGGTCCGGCAACCACCTCCACCGTCCATTCGGGGATGGGGATGCGGGTGGTGCGGCCTTCTTGCTCCGTCTGAGTGGTCTGGGTGACCTCGGGCCTATCCATATCGGGTCCTCTTTAGGTGCGAGTCGCATGGGCGGGCAAGCCCGACGCGAGCCTCTTCACATCGGGAAAACTCAAGGCAGTACGAGTGGAACAATCCTGCCTGAGGGTTGTTGAACGCGCGCTTCGACTGGCACGAGCGCCAGCCGTGCGCGGACAAGGGTTTGGACAGGGCGGGGCCGCCGTCGGGGATGTCTGGGTAGGGCTTCCACACGGCCCACGTAGCTCACCACCGCGGTGGCGAGCTGGCCCACCGCGTAGCCCTCGGTGTCAATCAGTTCACGTTCACCGGACTGGAGGCGTTGCTCCGCCGAGCGGCGCGGCGCGGCGGGGCCGAAGAAGCGGGCCGCGTCACCGGCCTGCGCCAGGCGCGGGCAGTGGAGGGGGGCGGTGTGTTTCACGACCCCCCATAAAAGACGAACGTTCGGCCAGAATCCAGAATCCTGCGTCACTCCCTCGCGGAAAGACGCAGGAATCCGGATGGGGCTTCAGTAGCGGGCCGGCGGGTCGCTGGCGGGGAAGGTCTCCATCAGCTCCTCGTCCACGGCGTCACGCGTCGTGTCATTGCCGCCGGAGGCAACGCTCGCGTTGGTGGGTTGCTTCTCCTCCGAGGCCGCGCCGCGCTTGCCCCCTTGGGCCGAGCGCTTGCGGCCGGTGCCCGCCCTGGAGACGCTCGCCATGCGGGCGCCGAGCAGATTCTTGGCCCGCTCGGCGAGGTTCCGCTGCTCCTCCTGCCAGTCGCGGAAGAACTGGGCGAGCTCCGGGTCTCCGCTCTCCTCGGCATCCCGGATGTACGCCTCATTGGTCGAGGCACCCTTGAGCAGGTGATACAGGACGCTGATGAGGTTGTACTGCTCGTCCCGGGTCCCTGTCTGCCGCTCTTCGCCTGCCATGCCGCCTCCCGTGGATGAGTGAAGTGCCACGGGGAGAAAGCTATGCACGGTGGGCCAGGAGCCTTGGCGGGGGCGGCTGGCCGCCTGCCTGGGGTGCTCAGGCCTGGAGCATCGGCTCCAGGCGGCCCTCGGTGTCCAGGCGGGACAAGTCCGAGTAGCCGCCGACGTGCGTGTCGCCAATGAAGATTTGCGGCACGGTGCGCTGGCCGCCGCTCATCTCCACGAGTTTGGCGCGCAGGTCGTCGTCTCCGGTGACGTCCACCTCTTCGAACTCCACGCCCTTGCGCTTGAGCAGGTCCTTGGCGCGGACGCAGTAGCCACAGTAGGTGGTCGTAAAAATCTTCACGGGCTTCACGGGTGTCTCCTCCTTCGTATCCAGCAAATTAAGGGCCGGGGAGGCGCGCCGCCACCCGGCCCGCAAAGACGACGGCCCCCGGTTCCCCAGGAGGGAGCCGGAGGCCGCGTTCAGGACGTCACCCCGGACGGAGGCCGGGGTGAGGGGCGGACTACATGCCCATGCCGCCCATGCCGCCCATGCCACCCATCCCGCCCATGCCACCGCCGGCGGGGAGGTCCTTCTCCTCCTTCGGACGCTCCGCCACCATGGCCTCGGTGGTGAGCATCAGCGAGGACACGGACGCCGCGTTCTGCAGCGCGGTGCGGCTGACCTTGGCCGGGTCGATGACGCCGGCGGCCAGCAGGTCCTCGTAGGTGCCCGTGGCGGCGTTGAAGCCGACCGGACCGGAGGACTCCTTGACCTTGTTCACCACCACGCTGCCCTCCAGGCCGCCGTTGCCGACGATCTGGCGGAGGGGCTCCTCGAGCGAGCGGCGGATGATGTCCACGCCGAACTTCTCCCCGCCGGACAGCTCCAGGCCTTCCAGCGCCTTGAGGCAGCGGATGTAGGCCACGCCGCCGCCAGGGACGACGCCCTCTTCCACGGCCGCGCGGGTCGCGTTGAGCGCGTCCTCGACGCGGGCCTTCTTCTCCTTCATCTCCGTCTCGGTGGCCGCGCCGACGTTGATGACGGCCACTCCGCCCACGAGCTTCGCCAGGCGCTCCTGGAGCTTCTCGCGGTCGTAGTCGCTGGAGGTCTCTTCAATCTGGGCGCGGATCTGCTTCACGCGCGCCTCGATCTCCTGCTGGCTGCCGGCGCCGTCGACGATGGTGGTGTTGTCCTTGTCCACCGTGAGGCGCTTCGCGCGGCCCAGGTCCTGGAGGGTGATGGTGTCCAGCTTGATGCCCAGGTCCTCGGCGATCATCTTGCCGCCCGTCAGGGTGGCGATGTCCTCGAGCATGGCCTTGCGGCGGTCACCGAAGCCCGGCGCCTTCACCGCGCACACGTTCAGCACGCCGCGGATCTTGTTGACCACCAGCGTGGCCAGGGCCTCGCCCTCGATGTCCTCGGCGATGATGAGCAGGGGCTTACCGGCGCGGGCGACCTGCTCCAGGATGGGCAGGAGGTCCTTCATCGAGGAGATCTTCTTCTCGTTGATGAGGATGAGCGCGTCGTTGAGCGCCGCCTCCATGCGCTCCGGGTCCGTCACGAAGTACGGGGACAGGTAGCCGCGGTCGAACTGCATGCCTTCGACCACGTCCAGCGTCGTCTCCAGGCCCTTGGCCTCTTCGACGGTGATGACGCCTTCCTTGCCCACCTTCTCCATCGCGTCCGCGATGATGGTGCCGATGGTCTCGTCACCGTTCGCGGAGATGGTACCGACCTGGGCAATCTCCTTCTTGTCCTTGGTCGGCTTGGCCTGCTTCTTCAGCTCGGCGACGACGGTGGCCACGGCCTTGTCGATGCCGCGCTTGATCTCCATCGGGTTGTGGCCCGCGGCGACCAGCTTCGCGCCCTCGCGGAAGATGGCCTGTGCCAGCACGGTGGCCGTGGTGGTGCCGTCACCGGCGACGTCAGACGTCTTGGAGGCGACCTCCTTGACCATCTGCGCGCCCATGTTCTCGAACTTGTTCTCGAGCTCGATCTCCTTGGCGACCGTCACACCGTCCTTGGTGATGGTCGGGGAGCCGAAGCTCTTCTCGATGACGACGTTGCGGCCCTTGGGGCCCAGGGTGACCTTGACCGCATCGGCCAGGATGTTGACGCCGCGGAGGATGGCCTCACGCGCGCGCACGTCGAAAAGAATGTCCTTCGCCATTTGGATGGTTCCTTGAAGGAAAAAGTGGGGGGAGCCGGATTACTTCTCGATGACGCCGAGCACATCCTCTTCACGGAGGATGAGGTGCTCCTCGCCGTCGAGCTTGATCTCGGTGCCCGCGTACTTGCTGAACAGGATGGTGTCGCCGGCCTTGATGTCCAGCGGACGGACCTTGCCGTCCTCCTGCACCTTGCCGTTACCCACGGCGACGACCTTGCCCTCCAGGGGCTTCTCCTTCGCCGTGTCGGGGATGAAGAGGCCGCCCTTGGTCTTGTTCTCCTCGGCGACGCGCTTGACGATGAGCCGATCCTGCAGGGGACGAATCTTCATGGCCTGCTCCTTACATGTCGCTTCCGGCGCCGTTTCCGGTGGCGACCGAAAGCTGCTTGGGGGTTGAAAAAGGGCCTCGCGACCCATGGGGTTAGCACTCGCACCTCATGAGTGCTAACGCCCAGGCGCGGCGGATAATAACCAGCGAAGTCGACCCGTCAAGCGACGCCGGTCGACCTTCCCCGCACGTGCCAACTGCGCGGCATTCCTGGGTTTTTCCCATGACACCCGCCACGGGCGGCGCCATGCCCGGCGGGAGGCCATGGGGGCTCGGATTGGCACTCGCGCTCCCCGAGTGCTAACGCAAGTACCCGGAATCACTGGGGGTGGTTTTGCAGCGCCCGCGCCTGATTGGTACCCTTCCCAGGTCTCCTCCGGGCGACGTCCGCCCGGGGAATGACGGGAGGTGTCAATGAGTGGACTGGTGGCGTCCCTGTCTCTGAAGGAGTTCTTCAAGTCTCTTCTGGGCGAGGTCACGGGGCGGCAGCGGGTAGAGCTGGCGGAGGTGACGGAGTTCTACCTGGTGAACCTGCTGTCCGAGTTCGCCGTCACCGACAAGCTGTTCACCCGCGAGGAAGACGGGCGCAAGGACCACGAGCCCCTGGCCATCCTCTACCACCAGGCCTTGCAGCAGGAGCGCGCCGAGCGCATCCGCACCCTGCGCCGGCTGGGCGACGTGTCGCTGTACACCGCCGGCTTCTTCTCCGGCGCGCTGCAGAGCGGCGTGGTGGGGCCGGACTACTACATCCAGATGGGGGGCACGGCGTACGGCCACGTGGCGGAGCTGACGCCGGCGGCGGCTTTCGCGCAGGTGTACCGGGAGCTGTGCGAGAAGTTCCGCGACGTGGTGGAGGTGCTGGAGGAGATCTCCGCGCGGGGCATGGTGCGGGCCGGCCCCAGCGGCGCGCTGAAAGTCTATGAGGCCTGGGTTCGCACCGGGAGTGACCGGCTGGAGCGCGTGCTGCTCGACGCGGGGATGATGCCGCGGCCCAAGGGACAGCTCGCCAACTAGCCGGAGGTGTGGATGATTGGCCGCGTTCAGGACCACCTGGAGGCCATCTACGGCTTCACGTGCGAGGCGAGGGCGGAGGTCTTCGTGGTGGACACGGAGGCCGCCGCCCGGCTGGGAGGCACCGGCCGCGCCGACGAGGAGCTGTTGGTGCACGAGGCCGGCGACGCGCTGGAGCTGGCCCTCTACCTGTCACCGGCGCTGCTCGACAGGCTCAAGCCCTACGAGTCCGGTCCGCTGGGCTACGTGCTGGACAGTGAGCTGGCCGGCTACTGCCAGCTGGCCGAAGGCGTGAGCCACTTCCTCTACGTGGCCCACACGGCGGCCCACGGCCGGACGGTGTCGCTGCTGGAGCTGGAGGCGCAGGCGGAGGTGGACAAGTTCGCGGTGTGCCTGCTGCACCGGTGGGGTGAAGGCGTGGGGGCCTGGTCTCAGGAGCTGCTCCAGCGCCTCTTCGATAGGGTGTCCTACCGCAAGCAGCTCTCCGCCCAGGAGCGGTGGCGCTACGAGGAGGCGAACCGGCTGTCACGCCGCTTCTGCGCGCGGCTGATGGGACACGTCGCCGCCAGGCGGTTGGACCGGCTCCTCGGAGACTTGCGCTACGCCTACCGGCTTGGGGCGGAGGCCAAGCTTCGCCATTTCGCGCATGGCGGGTGAGCACCTTTCCGTCCGCATCGGGTAGGGTG
>NZ_JABXEO010000131.1:0-14266 GCF_013372585.1 Myxococcus sp. AM010 | reverse complement strand
TGGCCGGGGGGCCAGGCGCTGGGGGGCGAACCTCCCGGGCGAGCGAGTCAGTCGGACTTGGAGGACTTGAAGGTGCGAGCGGCAAGCCGGTTCGGGGGAACCGGGCTGCGACCGGGGGGACGCAACGCTCACGCCGACGAGTCAACTGGGAACGACGTTGAAGTGACCTGATGGGCTCATGGCGCGGGGGGAACCCCAGCCGGGGGGCTGGGATGCGACGGGGGTCGCGCCTCTCCGCGCCATGAGTTCGCCAGGACGAGCACCTGGATGCCGAAAAGGCCCGAGGGCCTCGGACCGTTGGGGGACGGTCCGAGGCTCTTTCTTTTGCGGGCTACGGCCGCGTCTTCGTCTTCTTCAGCGCGTCCTTCGCCTGCTGGGCCACGTGGTCCACGGTGAAGCCGAACTTCTGCTGCAGCGCCTTGATGGGCGCGGAGGCGCCGAAGCTGCGCATGGCGACGATGTTGCCGTCATGCCCCACGAAGCGCTCCCAGCCGAAGGCGGCGCCCTTCTCCACCGCGACGCGGGCGCGCACGGACGGAGGCAGCACGCTGTCCCGGTACTCCGGGGACTGCTCCTCGAACAGCTCCCACGACGGCAGGCTGACCACGCGCGCGGGGATTCCGTCGGCCTTGAGCTTCTCCTGCGCGTCCAGGCACAGCGACACCTCGCTGCCGGTGCCGATGAGGATGACCTCCGGCTTGCCACCCTCCGCCTCGGACAGCACGTAGCCGCCGCGGGCCACGCCGGACGCCGCGCCGTACTTGCTGCGGTCCAGCGTGGGCACGGGCTGGCGCGTGAGCACCAGCACCACCGGGTGCTTGCGCTGCTGGGCAATCACCCGCCACGACTCGACCACCTCGTTGGCGTCACCGGGGCGCAGCACGATGATGCCGGGAATCGCGCGCAGCGACGCCAACTGCTCCACCGGCTGGTGCGTGGGGCCGTCCTCACCCACGCCAATGGAGTCGTGGGTGAAGATGTGGATGGCGGGCAGCTCCATCAGCGCGGACAGGCGGATGGCGGGGCGCTCGTAGTCACTGAAGATGAGGAACGTGGCGCCGTAGCCGCGCAGCTTGCTCAGGCACAGGCCGTTGACGATGGAGCCCATCGCGTGCTCGCGCACGCCGAAGTGGATGTTGCGCCCGGCGAACTCGCCCGGCTTCATCGCCTCCCCGCCGGTGATGTACGTCTTCGTGGACGGGTTGAGGTCCGCCGAGCCGCCCACCAGCCACGGGTGGTGCTTGGCGATGGCGTTGAGCACCTTGCCGCTGGAGTCGCGCGTGGCCAGGCCCTTGGCGTCGGCGGGGAACGTCGGCAGCTCCGCGTCCCAGCCCTGGGGGGACTCGCGGCGCTGCATGCGCTCCAGCTGGTCGGCCAGCTCAGGGAACTGCTTGCGGTACTCGGCGAACTTCTGCTCCCACTCCGCGCGCAGCTGCTTGCCGCGGGTGCCCATGCGCTCCTGGAAGCGCTCACGCACGCCGTCGGGCACCAGGAACTTCTCGTCCTCGGGCCAGCCGTAGAAGCGCTTGGTGCCCTTGATTTCCTCGTCGCCCAGCGGCTCGCCGTGGGCCTTGGAGGAGCCCTGGAGCTTGGGCGCGCCGTAGGCAATCTGGGTGGTGACGATGATGAGCGTGGGCTTGCCGCGCGCCGTCTTGAAGGTGCGCAGCGCCTCGCCCATGGCGTTCAAGTCGTTGGCGTCCGGCACGCGCAGCACGCGCCAGCCGTAGGCCTCGAAGCGCCGGCCCACGTCCTCGGTAAAGGCCAGGTCGGTGCTGCCGTCGATGGAGATGTGGTTGCTGTCGTAGACCCAGCACAGGTTGGGCAGCTGGAGGTGGCCGGCGATGGACGCCGCCTCGGACGCCACGCCCTCCATCAGGTCGCCGTCGCCGCAGATGGCGTAGACGTCGTAGCCGAACATCTCGAAGCCGGGGCGGTTGTAGTAGCTGGCGAGCCAGCGGCTGGCCATGGCCATGCCCACGCTGTTGGACACGCCCTGGCCCAGGGGGCCGGTGGTCGTCTCCACGCCGCTGGTCCACCGGTACTCGGGGTGGCCCGGGGTGGACGAGTCGAGCTGCCGGAACTTCTTGATGTCCTCGAGCGACACGGTGGGCGCGTCCTCGACGGTGTACTCGCGCGTGACGCGCTTCACCCCGGCCAGGTGGAGCAGCGCGTACAGCAGCATGGAGGCGTGGCCGTTGGACAGGATGAACCTGTCCCGGTCCGGCCAGATGGGGTGGGACGGGTCGTACCGGAGCTCCTGCTGCCAGAGCTGATACGCCACGGGGGCCAGGGACATGGGAGCCCCCGGGTGGCCCGAGTGGGCCTGCTGCACCGCATCCATGGCGAGGGTGCGGATGGTGTTGATGGCCAGCACGTCCTGCTTGTCGGTTGTCATGGTGTCCTCGCGGTCCCGCTCGCGTGCGCGCACCATGCCGCAACTGACGCTCCAGGTGCTGCACCAAATGCGCTGCGGCTCGCCCGGCCGTCCGCCAGTCCACGGGCGCACCTGGAATTCCTGCCCTGGGGGGCACGGGAATGAATCCCGCGCGCCCAAGGAACGCGCTTCAGCGCCGCGCCGCCGCGCCCCTCACGGTGCGTCCCCGCGTCAGGTGCGTGACGGCTTCACCCAGTCCCTCCACCGTCAGGGCGAACATGGGGAAGACGCGGGCAATCACGGAGATGGTCCCCGTGCGCCACGTGCCCATGGGCTCCGGGTTGAGCCACGCGTTGCGCTCGAAGTGCTGCGCCAGCTGCATCAGCCACGTCAGCCCTTCCAGCCCGTCTGTCTTGTAATGCCCCTGCGCGTCGGTGCGGATGGACAGCTCGTAGGGCGCCATGGAGGCATCCCCCACCATGACCAGCTTGTGGTGCCGCCCCACCTGGGCCACCAGCTCCGGCACGGTGATGCCGCCGGTGAGCTGCGGCGTGGCGTAGAGCTTTCCGTAGACGCAGTTGTGGAAGTAGTAGGTGCGCAGCTCCTTGAAGTGCGTCGCCTGGCTGGCCACGCTGAACAGCCGGCTCACCAGCGCCGCGTACGGGTCCATGGAGCCGCCCACGTCCATGGCCAGCACCACGCGCGTGTTGGGCCGGCGCGGCGGCCGCGTCACCACCTCCAGCTCGCCGGCGTTGCGCGCGGTGGCGGCGATGGACTCGTCCACGTCCAGCTCGTCCGGCGCGCCGTCCCGAGCGAAGGCGCGCAGCTTGCGCAGCGCCACCGCCATCTGCCGCGTGTCCAGCACCACGTCGTCGCGGTAGCCGGCGTACCTCCGGGCCCCGGCCTGCATCAGCGCGCGTCCCTGGCGGTTGCCCGCGCCGCCGCCCACGCGGATGCCCTCGCGGCCGAAGCCGTTGTTGCCAAAGGGAGACGTGCCGCCGGTGCCCACCCAGCGGTTGCCGCCGTCGTGGCGCTCCTTCTGCTCCTTCTGGCGCTCCTCGAAGAGCCGGCGAAGCTCCTCCGGGTCCAACTGCTCCAGCAGGGCGACTTCCTCGGGGCTCAGGTCGGGCCGCTCGCGCGCCTCCTCCAGCCAGTTGAGCAGCTCCTGCGTCAGCTCCAGGCTCGCCGTCTCCACGCCCTGGAAGTGGGCGAGGAAGGCCTGGTCAAACACATCCAGCTGCGTCTCCGAGTGCACGAGCAGCGCCCGGGCCACATGATAGAAGCCGTCCAGGTGGCTGTCGTGGAGGCCCGCTCGCAGCGCGCCGGCCAGCGCCAGCGCCTCCTGGGCGCCGACCTTCAGCCCGCGCCGGCGCAGCTCGTAGAAGAAGGGCAGGAACATGGCAGCGCCTCTCAGGCCCGAGGACGGCGCCCGCGCCCGAAGGCCTCCGCCACGGAGACCAGGTCCTGCTCCTTCTTCAGCAGCGCGCCCAGGAAGGGGAGCTGCTCGTCCATCTTGAGGTCGTGGACGCCCTGCGCCTTGAGCACGGCAATCCAGTCGATGAGCTCGCTGGTGGAGGGCTTCTTGCGCAGGCGGGTGAAGCTGCGCAGCTCGTAGAAGACCTTCAGCGCCTGCTCGGACAGCGCGCTGTCCAGGCCCGGGTGGTGCACGTCGACGATGCGGCGCATCAGCTCCGTGTCCGGGAAGTCGATGAAGTGGAACACGCACCGGCGCAGGAAGGCGTCGGGCAGCTCCTTCTCGTTGTTGGACGTAATCACCACCACGGGGCGGTGCTTCGCCACCACCTCGTCACCCGTCTCGGTGACGCGGAAGCGCATCCGGTCCAGCTCGTGGAGCAAGTCATTGGGGAACTCCAGGTCCGCCTTGTCCACCTCGTCGATGAGCAGCACCACGCGCTCGGGCGAGGAGAAGGCCTCGCCCAGCGGGCCCTGGCGGATGTACTTGCGGATGTCGCGCACGTCCCCGTCGTTGAAGCGCGAGTCATACAGGCGCTGCACGGTGTCGTAGACGTAGAGGCCGTCCTGCGCGCGGGTGGTGCTCTTCACATGCCAGGTGATGAGCCGGTGCCCCAGGGCCTCGGCGATGGCCTCCGCCAGCAGCGTCTTGCCGGTGCCGGGCTCACCCTTCACCAGCAGGGGGCGCTGGAGGGTCAGCGCGCAGTTGACCGCGGCCTGGAGGCTCTCGTGGGTCAGGTAGGTGTCGGTGCCTTTGAAGCGGACGGGAGTGGGCGCCTGGCTCATGCTCCAGCCCTTTAACACCCGCCGCGTTGTCTGGGGGGCTCGCCTGCCCGGGGCTGCGGAATTGTCAGACCCGAACGGCAAGCTCATTCGTATGTCTCGGGCGGGAGGCAGCCGGCCTGCCGGGCGGGGGAGGACCCGTGGGGTTTGCCGGCACGCACGCCCGTCACCTGCTTCGCGGAGGCGCCATGGGTCACCTGGTTGTTCCAGCACTGTTGCTCATGGGCGCCGTCTCCCTGGCGGTGCGCACCTGCGGGACGGCCGCCGTCACCCGTCCGCCTGCGCTCCAACGGGAGCGCCCGGAGCGCTCCCTCCCCCAGGCCGAGCCGCCGTCCGCCGTCAGCGCCCGGGGGTAGCTGCCTCGCTGCGCGGGAGGGGCTGACCTCTCGGGATGTATGGCTTCGCCCGCCGGTCAACGATTGGTGCGAGCCAAGCACAGGTTTTTACGCCGGTTTCCCGGGGCCCCGTGTATTCTCCCGGGCAATGTCCATTGCGAATGCTCTTGGCGAAATCTTCCGGCGCGAACTCGATGCGCAGTTGGTCCCGTTGCAGGAGGCGGTCCGGCGCATGGAGGAAGGCCTGGAGGCCCTGGAGTTGCTGCGCGCGGTGACGGACCGGCTGGCGCCGCTGACCAGCCGCCTCGGCGCCATGGCGGGTGTGCGGCCGCCCACGGAGCTGCCCGCGTCCACGCGCGGAGGCCGCAAGCAGGCGGTCGCGGCGCCGAAGGGTCGCGCGGCCGTGGTCAGGCCGGTGGCGGCGAAGCCGATGGTCAGCCAGACGCGCGCGGAGGAAGGCACCCGGGCGTGCGCCGTCATCGGCTGCGACCGGCCCAGCCGCTCCAAGGGCTACTGCTCGGCGCACTACCAGAAGCTGCGGCTGCTGATGCGGACCAACCGCCGGCCGTCGGCGTGGAAGGACGACGCGCTTCCGCAATCGGTGGCGGACGTGAAGCTGCCGCGGGGGCGCGCCGCCAGCAAGGCGCTGCATGAGGGTGGCGCCAGGAAGAAGTCCTCGGCGAGGGCCGCCGCCCCCGTGGCGGTGGCGCCGCCGCCCGCCGAGGAGAAGGCCCCGGCCGCCGCGAAGAAGTCGGCGGGGCGGAAGGCCGCGAGCGTGAAGAAGGCCGCGAGCGCGAAGAAGAAGGCCCCGGCCCCCGCGAAGAAGGCCCCGGCCTCCGCGAAGAAGTCGGTGGCCAAGAAGGCCCCGGCCGCGAAGAAGGCCGCGGTCAAGGGGGGGCGCAACGTCAAGACCGCCAAGACGAAGGCCGGAGCCGGCAAGCGCAAGAAGGGTCGGTCCTCCTCCCAGGGCTCGCTGTTCTGATACGAGCGCCGCGCTCCGCGGAGTCCCTCGGGTCTTCGGGCCCGAGCGGCTCCAGTGGAATCCGCGGAGCGCGGTGAGCAGGCCGGACGAGCGGCCGGTTCTCGGACATCCCCTTCGAGTCTCCGTTGACAGTAATGGGGCGGGGATGGGATTCGGCCCGGCATGAGCGAGCAAGGTTATCCGGTCACCGTGGCGGTGCGTCGTCCCGACGGGCGGGTGGAGCAGGTGCGTGTGGGCACGGCGGTCAAGAGCGGCGAGGGCTTCACGCTGACGCTGGGAGAGATGTCCATTGGCGGCACGCCGGACGCGGCGGCCCCGGCGGCGCGGCGTTCGGCGCCCGCGAGCAGCGGTGGTGGCGGTGGGGATGGAATGGTCTTCCCCAACTATGGCCGCAGCAAGGGCGGGCCCATTGTCGGCGCCAGCATGGGCGACCTGGAGTTCTACGCCAACGGCGCGCGCCGCTCGCTGAACGACCCGAGCAAGTCGCGCTGGCACGACAAGGAGCGCCAGTTGCTCGCCGCCATTGAAGCGGAAATCGCGCGGCAGCGGGGCGGCGACGCGGGCGGTGGCAATGACGGCGGTTACGGCAGCCAGGGTGGTTACGGCGCCGGCGGTGGCTACGGCGGCGACGACATCCCTCCGCCGAACGACGACGACAACATCCCGTTCTGAGCCGCGCCAGGTCGGTGAGTGGCCGCCCCCCATGGGTGGGCGGCCTTCCTGATGTGTTGATTTCAGCACAGCCGTCTCATCCCCCCTTCAAGCCAGAGACTCCCAGTGAGAGGCTCGGCGCCCGGCTCCGTCGTGTGGGTCTATAAAAACTCACGCGCGCATGCGCCGTTTTCACTGTGCAGCGTAGTCATTGGCGACACCTGAGGTGACATGCTCAGTCACTGAGAGGAAATTCTCGCGGCGAAGCGCTTCATCCTCAACGTTCGCCGCTTCATTTGTGAAGCAACGGGAATCTCCAGTAATCTCGGGATCTTCATGGGGCATCTGGCCAGAAGGTGATTCACGGATGAACTGGTCCCGTTCGCCAGCGGCAGTTGTTTCAACGACTTCGTATATGGCCTGAATCCTGCTCAACCCCGTTCGCCAGGGAATGCCTCCCATATGGTGAGACTGTGAAAGAACGGGGCCATTAAATGACACCCAATGTTTGTGTCGTCGGAGCCGGTGCCTTCGTTCCTTCACGGGTAGTGAGCAACGAGCGAATCGCCAGGGCCATCCCGGGGTGGCCGGCTGCGCGCATCGAGGAGAAGGTCGGCATCCGCGAGCGCCGCTTCCTCTGGGACATCGACGAGGCCACGGGCCGGGCGATTCCGCCGCCCGAGGATGACGGGCACATCTACCCGGCGAACAACACGGACATGTGCGAGGTGGCGCTCCGGAAGGCGCTGGCCCAGGCGGGTGTGGACCCCAAGGCGCTGGATGCGCTCTTCGTGGTGACGTGTACTCCGGACGCGCCGCACTTCAACCACGACGCCATGGAGCTGCACCGGCGGTTGGAAATGCGCGAGGACGCGTTCGGGCTCGTGCTGGACGACGGCTGCGGTGGCACGCCGTACGTGTTGGACATGGTGAAGAAGATGATGGACGGAGGGCGCTTCCGCACGGTGGCGGTGGTGGCCTCTGCCTTCACGTCCCCGCTGGTGAACCGAGAGGTCTACACGGACGAACTGCCGGCCGGGCCTGGCCGCTCGAAGACGCTGCAGGGCTACCTCTCCATGTATGTCTTCGGCGACGGGGCGGGCGCGGTGGTGCTCCAGTCGAAGCAGGGGGAGGCGGGGGCGGAGGGCATCCTGGCGTCCTTCTCCGGCAACGCGTACGGAGACCTGGTCATCCGCAAGGGTGGCGGCCTGTTGAAGCTGCCCTATCAGCCGGGGCGGATGCGTCCGGCGGACATGGCCTTCGTGGTGGATGGCTTCCGCGTGGCGCGCAGCTATCCGGAGTACATGCAGAAGTGCCTCGACGCCGTCCTCGGTCCGCGTCCGGAGCTCCGTTCGAAGGTGGAGCGGTATTACTTCCACCAGCCGAACAAGCGGGTGATGGACGCCTTCGTGGAGCGGGCGGGGCTGCCGCGTGAGGCGGTGGCGTGCAACGTGGACCGCTACGGCAACACGTCCGCGGCGGGGATGCTCATCCTCCTGGCCGAGGACCTGGAAGCCGGCCGTGTGCGTCTGGGAAGTGGTGATCTGGTGGTGGTGGCAGCGGTAGGCGCGAACGTCCACTACGGCGCGCAACTCGTGAGGTTGTAATGAACAAGTTGGATCCGAATATCGCCAAGGAGTTGGAAGCACGCTTGGCGTTGGCGACGAAGGACGACACGGCCCGAGGGCTCTTCTTCAACGGCGTGGTGTCCGCCGTTCGCACGATGGGTGGGGACGCGGCGGTGGAGCGCTGTCTGGCGGCCAGTGGTGAGACGCGCTTCATCGACTTCTTCAACTACCCGGTGTCCGCATTCCTGCGGATGTCCTTCACGGCGGCGCAGATGATGGGCCCGGAGCACGGTGGCTTCGACGGAGCGCTGCGGCGCATGGGCGTGGTGGCCACGACGGACTTCCTGTCTTCGGCGGCGGGCAAGACGCTGTTGTTGCTGGCGTCGGACAGTCCGAAGCGGCTCGTGGGCAACCTGCACTCGGGTTATCGCGCGGCGGTCAGTTATGGCGAGCGCGCGGTGAAGTGGACGGGCGATACCAGCGGCATCTTCACGATGAAGCGGGACTTCATGCCGCCCGCCTACCACGAGGGCACGCTCCAGGCCGTCATCGAGGCGGTGGGAGGCAAGCAGGTCCAGGTGCACGGCCGGCAGACGGGGCCGCTCGACACCGAATACACGTTGTCGTGGCACTAGCGCCTGGCGCGTCACAGCGGTGCAAGCGGTGGGCTGAAAAGCCCCTCACGGTCCGGAGGGAGGTACGCCATGTCGCGAAGGCTCGGCGGTGCGGTGGGGATGCTGGGTGTCCTGTTGCTGTCGGCGCAGGCGGGAGCCAATGAGGTGGTGATGCAGTTCCGCACGCAAGAGGACCCGGCGAGCCCCGCGGACCCGGCGGTGTGCGCGGCGGCGCCCTTCGAGGTGAACGTGAAGCTGGGCGGGAGCGTGTATGTGCCCCAGCACAATCCCAAGGACGGCAAGGTGGTGGACGGGGGAGGCCGTCGCGTGGGCACGGCGACGGCATGCGTCCAGGTGACGGACAAAGCCTTCCCTGTCGGGCAGCAGCTGAATGTCTACATGCGCTACAACCTGCCAGAGGGGCGCTTCACGGCGCGAGGCACGTGCACGCTGGTGAGCAACGACGTGCCAGCGGCGGGGCTGGTCCTGGCCGGCTGCGCGATGCGACTGGTGGATGTGCCCAAGGGCTTCGTGGGTGGAACGGTGTCGAGCACCAGCGTCTTCAATCCCCGAAAGCTACCGGGCTACGCCACGGGTTCGTATTACACGCTCTACGCCTACCGTGATGGCCGCCAGCGAGACGCGAGCAAGGTGAAGGAAGCGCAGGAGGCCGCGGCCGCCGCGAAATCGCGGGAGTAGGCGCCACTCGACGGGACGCGGCGCACGGCATTCCCCGCGTCGGGCCAACGGGCGATGATGCGCCCATGGACCGCAAGCGGATGGAGTTCTACACGGCACTCGGGTACCGGGCCCCTTCAGCCGCGGCAACGGCGCTGGGGACGTCCGGAGCCGCGAGCGCCGACGGATTGGAGTTGCCGCCGCTCGGTCCGGACGACCTGGGCGCGCTGCGCGAGCGCTTCCTGCGCGAGCCGGAAGAAATCCTGAGCCTCATCCGCCAGGACTTGGGCGCGCCTGTTTCGGAGGGAGCCCTGGTGCACGTGCTCCAGGAGCTGGAGCAGTCCCTTCGTGAGCCCGAAGCCGCGCTCCAGGCCCTGAGGCAGCCGGCATTCCAGGCGCGGGCGTCGGCGTCTCTGCCGCCGGACTTCACCTTCCCGCTGATGACGAAGGAGATTCCCATCGACCCAGCGCGAACCCGCTTTGAGCCGGTGGCGGACCTGCGCGGATGGCTTTTGTTCAGCGGTCGCGCCTGGCTCCACGGCGGCTGGCACCGGGCGGAGTTCCGTCGGCACGACGATGCGCATCACGCCAACCGTTTCCGCTACGCGCTCCGCGAGCCCGCGCCGGGACGGCCGGTGGAGGTGGCGCTGTTCGGCGGCTTTGGCACGGGCGAGTACCCCGCGCGCTACGTGGCCCGTCAGCTCATCATGCGAGGCGAGCGCTTGGAGTACGCGGTGCACCTGGGGGGCGTGTACTACGCGGGCCGTCAGGGCGAATTCGACGCGCACGTGGCCGAGCCGCTCGAAGCGCTGCTGCCAGTGACAACACTGATGACGCTGAACGCGGGCCCGGAGATGCGCTCCGGAGGCACCCCCTTCTACCGCTACCTGGACGAGCGCCGAGGCGCCTCACGAGCGAAGCAAGTCCAGGAGGGAAGCTACTTCTGCCTGGCCTCGGAGCGCTTCCAGCTCATCGGTCTGGACACCGCGTACTTCGAGCCAGGGCGGCACCAGGAGCCCGCGCTCCTGCGCTGGCTGGAGTCAGTGCTGGGGGAGGGCCGCCAGCGAGGTGCGACGAACATCCTCCTGAGCCACGATGCGCCCTATCGGTACGGAGAACCGACGCACGCCGGTTTGCTGGAGGACCTCCGGGAACTGGCGGTCGAGCGCGCACTGGTCGATTTGTGGTTCTGGGGCGCTACGCCATACGGAGCGCTGTTCGACCGGAGCGCCGCGCTCCCATTCCTGGGAGGAAGCCTGGGGCACGCGGGTCTACCGGTGCGAGCGGTGACGCCGGGCCTGTCGTCTCCAGCACCCGTGCGCTTCCTGGAGTCGCACACACGCTTCCCCGAGTGGGCGGACCTGAGACCTGAGCTGGGCAACAACGGCCATGGCTCACTGCTCCTGCAGGAAGACGGCACGTTGGGGCTCCAGCTCCTGGACTGGAGGGGCAACGTCCGCTGCACGGCCAGACTGGCCCGCGAAGGGAAGGGCCCGCTGACGTACCAGCACCTCGAGACATCCGAATCGGAGCCGTGAGCGCGCGGGCGCGGGCTCACAGCCAGACGCGCGTGTACCAAGGTAATCGGGAAGGCACGCTCCTGCTCCGAGCCGGGTCGGGAGGGCGCGGCACGGTGACATAGCGGAGCCGGTATCCGTGAGGCAGCGCCTTCCAATACGTCACCTGCCACGGCGTCAGCACCTCGCCGCGTTTCGACGCGCTGACCGGCTGATGCACATCGCCGAGTGACTCATGGAAGTGGAACTCCCCCTCCGCGGCTTCAAGGCTCGCGGCCTCGATGACCCAGGCGTCCTGGGCATCGTCGGCGGAGGGCTCCTGGCCCGCGTTGACGAACCGGCTCCAATCGGGCCTGGCGTGGTGTTCCCAGGCGGCGCCGCCTGCATCCGTGAGCGAGTAGCCGAAGGGAGTGCGGGACTGCCGGGCATCCATGGCGCTTGAAATCGCCTCGGGGGAGAACAGCGCCTGCAGTCCATCCGGAAGCATGTGGACGCGGATGAGCCCGCGCTCGGCGAGCAGCGACAGCCGCTCACACAGCTCCTCCCGAGACAACCGCGGGTCGTCCGCCATGTTGAGCGCGACGTGCGGGTTCGGCTCCACGAGCATGTGCAGGGGCGTGGGCAGCTCCATGGCGGCCTCCAGGAGCCAGAGGTCCAGGGACTCCACTGGCGGGCGCTCACTATCGGGCGGTGCCATGCGGCCTCCTCACTCCAGGGGGATGCCACGCTCGCGCATGAAGATGTCCAGGGACTTCCGGGCCTTCGCCTGGACCTTCTTCTTCAACAGGGGCGTCCACCCGAGCAACAGCCCCGTGGGGCCCAGCGCCTGGCGGGACCAGGTCCAGAAGTCGAAGTGGTCGCGGTGCCGGACAATCTTCCCGTCGCGGAACTCGAACTCGGCATCGATGCGATTGAGCACCTTCCTGCCGGTGCCGCTGAACGTGTAGTTCGCATCCCAGTGGGCGCGGCCCTGGTGGTCATCGGCCTGCACGTCGCGGAAGGTGACCTCCAGGTCCTTGCCGCGCTCGCAGAGCATGAGCCACATGGCACCGGGCTCCCGGCGACGGAGTCCAACGAAGGCGGCGTCGGAGAACTCCACCTCCGGGTGGTAGCAGGCGGCCATGGCCTGGGCGTCCCGGCGTTGGAACGCTGAGTAGAAGTCGGTGATGAGTTGGGCGTGCGGGTGCATGGGACAGGTGTAGCAGACCTGCCAGTGGAGACGCGCCAACTGTCCGGATGGCGCCGCTCGGAAGGTGAAACGCCCCTGGGGGGGCATGTGGCCTGGCTGGAGGGCGATGCGCCCCTGGCAACGTGGTGTTGTCCCGCCGCGCCACACCGCCCTTCGCGGGACTGTATTGCCTGTTGTGGCCAGCGCCACGGTGAGGTCCCAGTGGGGTAGGGCCGTCGTGTGAACCTGTGGACCGTTGGTATGCCGAATCGGGCGGCGCTGAGGGGGCGTGCATGGCAGATTGCGGCCCATGGCTCGCGACATCGTCATCTGGCCCCACAAGGTCCTCACCTCGTCCACCAAGCCCGTGACTGACTTCGGCCCTCCGCTCGAGACGCTCTTGGAGCAGATGGCCGAGTCCATGAAGGAAGCCGAAGGCATCGGCATCGCCGCCAACCAGGTCGGCGAACCCCTGCGCGTGGCGCTGGTTGGGCGGGAGGACGGCACCTACTTCGAAATCGTCAATCCGCAGATTCTGGAGAAGATGGAACCGGTGACGATGGAGGAGGGCTGCCTGTCCGTCCCGCGCGAGTGGGAGAAGTGCCCGCGCTTCCACAAGGTGAAGGTGCGCTACCAGGACAAGTCGGCCGAATGGCACGAACTCGAGGCGGAAGGCCGGCTCGCGCACGTCCTGCAGCATGAAATCGACCATCTCGACGGGCACGTGTTCGTGGACCACCTGTCCAGCCTCAAGCGCACGCTCATCCTCGACCGGATGAAGAAGCTCCAGAAAGTGAAGATCCGCCAGAAGGGCTAGTCAGGGTGACAGGATGGCCGAAGCCGCCAGGGCCACGCGCTCCATCCCCGAGCGCGTGGCGCGATTTCGCGAGGACTACCGGCGCAAGCACGTGAGCCCCCGCTACTCCGGGCGCGCGCACTTCGTCTTCACGAGCCTGGGCTCGCTGGCGGTCATCGGCTGCGCCATCTCTCTCCTGGAAGGAGGCCGGCCCGTGGAATGGCTGACGCTGCCCGCGGTCTTCCTGCTGGGCAACGTGGTGGAATTCCTGGGGCACCGAGGGCCCATGCACCACCGCCGGCGGGGGCTGGGCCTGCTCTTCCAGCGTCACACCGAGCAGCACCACCGCTTCTTCACCCACGACGCCCTGGCCTACGAGTCCGCTCGGGACGTGAAGATGGTGCTCTTTCCTCCTGTATTGCTGCTGTTCTTCCTGGGAGCCATCGCCGCTCCACTGGGGACGTTGTGCTTCGTCCTCATCTCGCCGAACGTGGGCTGGCTCTTCGTCGCCGCGGCGGTCGGGTATTACCTGATGTACGAGTGGCTGCACTTTTGCCACCACCTGCCGCCCGAGCACCCAGTGGCCCAGCTCGCGCTGATGCGGCAACTGCGCCGCCACCATGAGGCCCATCACGACCCTGCGAAGATGCAGCGCCACAATTTCAACATCTCGTTTCCGTTCGCGGACTGGCTCTTCGGGACATCATGGCGGCCCGAAAAGGACCGTCGCGAGAAGTCGTAAACACCAGAAGCGTGGGCCCTGGTCCTGGAGGGCAGGTTGCTTCCCGAGCGGCAAGGCCCTGATATTTCAGGGGAAGGCTTGCGTCAGGGCCTGGGTTGTCACACCTGCAGGTGCGGGCGTCAGAGCACGGCCCCGATCAAGATCCATTGACGTGCAGGAAGCGGCGCGTTAGTAAGTGGACCCCTGCTCGCCGCCTCGGTGTCCGTCACCCGGGAGACGATCAGGAAGAAAGAGTCGACGAAGCTTGTTGACCCTGAACGCGGCGGTGATAGAAGCCGCGCCCCTCGCAAAGAAGCCCGCGCGCTGGCGCGGAAGGTACTTCGAGCGAGTCAGTACGAAAATACGGAATACGGCGGTCAACGCAGCAGGTTGACAGGAGACGCGGTGGTGGTAGAAGCCGCGCCCCCGACGAAGAAGCCCGGAAGGAAAGGGCGGACGAGTCGAGGGAGTCAACGAAAGCAGCGGTTGACAGGGAGGGCGGCGAAGCGGTAGAAGCCGCGCCCCTCCGGAAGAAAGCAGCGGAAGCCACTGGGCGGCGCTGAAGACTCCGGAAGCCAGCAGGACGGCGAAAACAGTAGCTTGACA
>NZ_JABXEO010000130.1:0-14279 GCF_013372585.1 Myxococcus sp. AM010 | reverse complement strand
GGGTGGGGGACAAGCGGGGAGACGTGGCTATCGAAGCCGCGTGGCCGCGCTTAATCCAGGCTATATCCAGGGTTCGGGACGTCTTTCGGACGCCCCCGTGCCCTCTACACCAGGACGAATCCCGTGGCCGGAAGCAGCCTGCTGACCCTGATTGATGACATCGCCAGCCTGCTGGATGACATCGCGGTGATGACGAAGGTCGCGACCCGGAAGACCGCTGGCGTGCTCGGGGATGACCTCGCGCTCAATGCCCAGCAGGTCTCCGGCGTCAGAGCCGACCGCGAGCTGCCCGTCGTCTGGGCCGTCGCCAAGGGCTCGTTGGTCAACAAGGCGATCCTGGTCCCCGCGGCCCTGGCCATCAGCGCGCTGGTGCCCTGGGCCATCACCCCGCTGCTGATGCTGGGCGGCGCCTTCCTGTGCTTCGAGGGCTTCGAGAAGGTGGCCCACAAGTTCCTGCACGGCAAGGAGGAGCAGGCGGCGGAGCAGCAGGAGCGCATCAAGGCGGTGGCGGACCCGGCGGTGGACCTGGTCGCCATGGAGAAGGGCAAGATAAAGGGCGCCATCCGCACCGACTTCATCCTGTCCGCCGAAATCGTCGTCATCTCGCTCGGGACGCTCACCGCCGCGTCCTTTGGAATGCAGGTCGCCGTGCTGTCCGGCATCGCCCTTCTCATGACGGTGGGCGTCTACGGTCTGGTCGCGGGAATCGTGAAGCTCGACGACGCGGGCCTCTACCTGATGAAGGCGGAGGGCGGGTTCAGTCAGAGCCTGGGCCGGGGCATCCTGGCGACCGCGCCGTACTTGATGAAGGGGCTCGCCATCGTGGGCACGGCCGCCATGTTCATGGTGGGCGGCGGCATCCTCACGCACGGCATCGCGCCCCTGCATCACTTCATCGAGCACGCCAGCGCCGCGGCTGCGGTGGTGCCGGGCGTTGGCGGGCTGCTGGGCGCGCTCCTGCCGTCGCTGCTGAACGCGGTGGCCGGCATCATCGCGGGTGGCCTCATCGTGCTGCTCGTGACGGGCGCCACGCGGGCCTTCCAGTCGGTGCGAGCCAGGCCGAGCTGAGCCAGGTTGCCCCTGCGTGCCCGGGTGTTCCGGGCACGCGGGCGGCGTTCACCTTCCGGGCATGCGCGCACCTGCCGTTCAAGCGCGTGAGCGCCGCGCACGGTGCCCGGCGAGCTGGAATTCGCGTGGTTCCCCTTGCATGAAGCAGCCTGGACGGGGGAAGACGGGCGGATGGCATGGGAACCTCGCGTCATGAACTCCGACCCACGCGGGCGGGATCCGTCAGAAGTACTACGTGAACTGCAGCGGCAGCTGGGGCCAGGGATGGGGCGCCGCCTCCTGTTCGTCGTGCTCGGTTTGTTCCTGCTGGTGGGGTTGATGACCAGCTACGCCCAGGTGGAGCCGGACGAAGTGGGCGTCATCCTCCGGCTGGGGCGCTTCGTGGGCACGGTGGAGCCAGGCCCGCATTTCCGCGTGCCCTTCTGGGTGGACCGCATCGTGAAGGTCCCGGTGCAGCGTCAGCTCAAGGCGGAGTTCGGCTTCCGCACGGAGGCCTCCCGCACGCGCGCGGGCTCCTCCTACGCGGCGGAGACATCGGACATGAAGCGCGAATCGCTCATGCTCACCGGTGACCTCAACGTCGCGGTGGTGGAGTGGATCGTCCAGTACAAGATCAAGGACCCGTACCAGTACCTCTTCAAGGTGAAGAACGTGGAGAGCATGCTCCGGGACATCTCCGAGGCCTCGATGCGGGCCGTCGTGGGAGACCACTCGGTGAACGAGGTCCTCACCACGGGCCGCCAGGCGGTGGCCACCCAGTCCAAGCTGCTGCTCCAGGACCTGGCGGACCGCTACGAGACGGGCGTGGACATCCAGCAGGTGGTCCTCCAGGACGTGAACCCGCCCGACCCGGTGAAGCCGTCCTTCAACGAGGTGAACCAGGCCATCCAGGAGAAGGAGCGCGTCATCAACGAGGCCTACGCCGAGCTGAACCGCGTCATCCCCCGCGCGAAGGGCGAAGCCGAGGAGGCGCTGCGCGGCGCCGAGGGCTACGCCATTGAGCGTGTGAACCGCGCCAAGGGTGAGGCGGACCGCTTCGCGCGCGTCTACGAGGAGTACCGCAAGGCCCCGGACGTCACCCGCCGCCGCATGTACCTGGAGACGGTGAGCCAGGTGCTCCAGAGCGCCGGACAGAAGGTCGTCCTGGACGAGTCCGTCAAGGGCCTCACGCCATTGTTGAACATGCAGGCGAACGACCCCGCGGTGTCCGGGAGCGCGAGCCAGACGGAGGGCCGCCGATGAGCCGCCTGATCATTCCCCTCGGCGTAGTGGCCGCCCTCGTCGTCGTGGTGGGCTTCTCCTCGACCTACACTCTGAGCGAGCACGAGCAGGCCGTCATCACCCGGTTCGGCGAGCCGAAGGGCGCGTCCGTCGTGGACCCGGGGCTCCACTTCAAGATGCCCTTCGTCGACACGGTGAACCGCTTCGACAAGCGGTGGTTGGACTGGCGCGGAGACCCGAACCAGATCCCCACCAAGGACAAGAAGTACATCTGGGTGGACACCTTCGGGCGCTGGCGCATCGTGGACCCGCTGCGCTTCTTCCAGCGCCTGCGGGACGAGCGCAACGCGCAGTCCCGGCTCGACGACATCATCGACGGTGAGACGCGCAACACCATCGCGTCGTTCGCGCTGATTGAAGCGGTCCGCTCCACCAACCGTCCCTTCGAGGACGACGAGTACACCGCCGAGACGGAGCGGGGCGAGTCACTGGAGCAGGTCGCCCAGGGACGGGACAAGCTCACCCGCCAGATTCGTCTCCGGGCCGCGGAGATCGTCAAGGAGTTCGGGGTGGAGCTGGTCGACGTGCAGATCCGCCGCATCAACTACGTGGACGAGGTCCAGGTGAAGGTGTTCGAGCGGATGATCTCCGAGCGCAAGCGCATCGCCGAGCGCTCCCGTTCGGAGGGCATGGGCCGCGCGGCGGAGGTCCGGGGCCAGCGTGAGCGTGACTTGAAGGAGATCCGCTCGGCGGCCTACCGCAAGGCCCAGGACATCACTGGCGCGGCGGACGCCGAGGCGACGAAGATCTACGCGGAGGCCTTTGGCAGGGACCCGGAGTTCTACCAGTTCATGCGGACGCTGGAGGCCTACCCGGACGTCGTGGACGCCTCCACGTCACTGTTCCTGGGCGGCGAGTCCGAGTTCTACCGGTACCTGCGCAGCTCCAAGCCGTAGACGGGAAGGGCGGGACGCCAACGGCATCCTGGCGCCTCGCCCTCTCAGTCCCCCAGGCGAACCGCGATGAGCACGATGGCCAGGAGGGGCGGGGCGCCCTGGACGATGCTGGCCTTGAGGAAGCGGCGGTTGCTGGACACCAGCACCAGGGCCGCCAGCGCCATGCATGCACAGCCGAACACCACGGCCGCCACGCCGGACGCGGCCGCGCCGGTGTGGACGAGCGCCACGCCCACCAGCACGCCCACCGCGAGGAACAGGTTGTAGAAGCCCTGGTTGAGCGCCATCGGCTTCACCACGTCCGCGTCCGCCTGTGACTTCAGTCCGAAGCGCCGCCACACCTTCGGCTGCGAGAAGACGATGCTCTCCATGGCGAAGAACAGGACGTGGATGAGCGCGGCGACGACCGCGAAGCCTTGTGCCAGCAGCGACATGATGACTCCCCTCTGGGAACGCGATATTCTGTACCAGTCAGTTCCGAATCATATTGAAACGGTCGGTCCAGAATTGTCAAGGAGGGTGACGTGGCGCGGACGCGTGCGTTCGACGAGACGGAGGCGGTGCGCAAGGCGCTGGGGCTGTTCTGGTCCCGGGGATACGAGGCCACGTCCTTGTCGGACCTGGAGTCCGCCACGGGGTTGAACCGCTCCAGTCTGTACCAGGCGTTCGAGAGCAAGCGGGGGCTGTTCTCCCGCGCGGTGGCGCTGTACCTCCAGGAGGTCATCACGCCCCGGCTGGCCGTCTTCGCCAAGGGCCCGGCGGGCCTGCCGCAGGTGACGGCGTACTTCGAGTCGCTCGCGACGACGATGGGGACCGCGCCGCCGGCCCTGACGCGCCGGGGATGCCTGCTCGTCAACACGGCCACGGAGCTGGCCCCGCATGACGTCGAGGCTCATCGCGCGGTGGAGGACTACCGCGCGCTCTTGCAGGGACACCTGACACGGGCCCTGGAGGCGGCGGCGCGGGCTGGTGTCATGCCTCGGAAGACGGTGGCCCGCCGGGTGGAGCTGCTGCTGGGCGCCGTCATCGGTGTGCTGGTCACCGCGCGGGTGGATCCCTTGGCCGCGGCGAAGCTCGCCCGTGCCGCCGCGAGCGAAGTGGAGGGCTGGGCTCCCTGAGAAGGTGCTTGAGCGCAGCAGCGAAAGCACCGCATCCGGCCTCCTGGCTGGCCAGGGCCTTGCGGCGGCGGCGCTTTCGAGGCGTTCACTTCCTCCGTTGCTCTGCGGCCGTTGGAGGAAGCGGTGCGGTGTTGGCGCCGCGGTGGATGGAATCTCCGCGGCGCTGCTCCGTTCAGTTGCGCGATGCACCGGTCCTTGAAATGCAACGACGCACGCGCCGCGGCGGCGCCTGGCTACCTCCAACGGCTGCGCATCGCGCCGCCGTGGGCGCTTCTCCTGCTGACGTTCCTGACGGGCTGCCCGCTCGCGGAGAACTACACCGATGAGGCCGGTCCCCGGTACAGCGGCGACCATCGGAAGCCTGGCTCTGTCTCCACCGAGACGCCCGCTTCCATTACCGTGGTGACGTTCAACCTGGCCTTCTCCGAACAGGTCTCCGAGGCCATCACCGCGCTCTCAAGACCTCCGCTCGCGGGGGCGGATGTCATCGCGATGCAGGAGATGGACGCTGCGTCCGTCGACCGAATCGCAAGTGAGCTGGGGCTGGCCTACGTCTACTACCCCGCCTCCGTGCAGGTGGACGACGACGACTTCGGCAACGCGCTGCTGAGCCGGTGGCCCATCGTCGCGGACCGGAAGGTCCACCTTCCCCATGACGACCCGTACCATCAGCGCCGCCGCATCGCGGTCCTCGCGACGTTGGACCTCGGCGGGACGCTGGTTCAAACGGCCTCCGTGCACAACGCCACGCCCATCGTCGGGCTTGGCGGGCGGCTCGACCAGGCGGAGACCATCATCGACGCGCTCGAAGGCACGGGGCCGGTGCAGGTCATCGCCGGCGACTTCAATACCTCGGACCCGGGGAGCCTGAGGCAGATGGTGAAGCTGTTCTCCGAGCGGGGCTTCCACTGGGCCTCGGAAGGCGTGGGGGACACGGTGGACTCCGTGATTGGCGGCCTCCCGCTCGACTTCGTCTTCGCCCAGGGGCTCGCTCCGCTGGAGCGTGGCGTGGACCGGCGTCCCGCCGGGAGCGACCACCATCCCGTCTGGGTGCGGTTCGCATGGCCTCCGTGATGCGAGGATTCGTCACACGGACGCTATCGGTGGCCGGGACGCTCGTCCTCACGCCTGGCTGTCTGAGTGGTGCGCGGAACATCGGCGCCGCGACAACCCCCGTTGGGACAACAGAGGTCGGCGTTTCATTGAACGCGCTGGCCTTCGAGCATGGGCGGGACCAGGCGTACCTCCCCAGCCCCGAGCTCACCTTTCGCAAGGGCGCTGGCCATGGCTGGGATTGGGGCGGCCGCCTCACGTTGCTGGGCCTGGAGCTCGGAACACGACACCGGCTCATCGAGCAGTCCCGGTGGACGTGGTCCGTCGCTCCGAGCGCTGGAATCTGGTACGTGCCCGTCACCAACAACTCCACGGAGCCCGTCAATCTCCGGCTCGGCGCGCAGACCCTGCTCGACTTCCGGCTGAGTCGCGCGTGGACGCTGACCGGTGGCGCATCGCTGATGGGCGCCTTCGCGGGACCGCTCACCGCCTTTCAAGGGCGGTTCAATGGAGCGAACCTGCTGCTCTCTCCGGGGGGCTCGCTGGGGATCGGGTTTCGCTTGAGCCCCTCCCTCGAAGTGCGCGCGGAGGGGGGCCTTGAGTTTCCCCTGGGCCTGAGGGGCGGGAGCCGCCCGCCCACCGGCCATGCAGGGCTGACCTTCCGCTGGAGCCGTGCCGACCGTCGATGACGGTGTATGCACCACCAGGGCCGCCCGGAGCGGCCCTGGTGGCACGCGCTTCAACTCACATCATGTTGGTGACGATCTGCGTCTGACACGTCACCGGGTCGATGATTGACTGGGCCGTGTCGACGGTGCAGGCGGCGCCGCCGTAGGTCCCGAAGAAGACCTGCGCGGAGCAGGCTCCGGCGACGTCAGAGACCTCCACGCGCCAGACACAGGTCTTCGAGCCGGAAGGATTCGCCGGGTCGACCGTGTAGTAGTACTGCTGGACGACCATCGGCGTGGGGGCGGGGGCGCTGACCTGAAACCCACCGTAGGTGCCGGTGGGCACGGGGTGGGTGTTCCAGATTCCATTGAACGTGCCCGTCAAGATCTGGAGGCCCAGGGTGAGGTCGACGCCGGTCTGGTTGAGGACGAAGAAGTCTTCAACGGCAGGGCCAATGGCTTCAACAGAGGGGCCCTTCCGCACGGGGACCTGCACCACGCCTTCACGGACGCTGACGTACTCGCCACGCTGGGTGAGGAAGTCGGGAAAGTCGAGTTCGAGCTGCCCAGCGAAAGCGAGCGACGGAGTGAGAGACAGCAGCGAGCCAGCCAGAAAACGCTTCACGTTCCGCGTCATGGACTACTCCTGTGTTGTTTATGCGGGGTTGGCCGAAGCCAATGTCTTACTAGCACTGGTCTTTGATTTATTTCAAATCCAAACTGGCAAAGCCGGCAATTCAGTGAATGTGGATGATTGCGGCCCGGGTGTGGCGCACGCCATTGGGATGTCAGACTAAGGGGTTTCCGCTGGGGCAAGACAGACTTGCGGCGGGTCATGCGCGCCGCATTCCCTGACAGCCCCACGCCGACGGCGCACATGGGCCATGAGCGCTTCAAGAAGGCCTTTCCTCGCGGCGTGGCAGTGGCCACCGCTCAACACCGCCCGGGTCGCCCCGCACGCGGGGTGGACGCGCCAAGTCCTGTCTCGATAGGGTTTCAATCGCGAATTCGAAACATTTCTCACGACAAGGAGGCCCAGATGGCGCTGTCTCGTTGGGTTGTTGGAATCACCGCGCTGCTCCTCTGCGCTTGCGGTGGAGCGGCTGATTCGGAGTCTGGGCTTCCCATGGGCGACACGCGCACGGTGGAACAGCGCGCGGAGGAGCCTGGTGGTGGAACGCGGTACGGCCAGCACCGGACCTACTACCGCGAGGCGGCCAAGGTGAACTGGGCGGGGGCGTGGCACGCCGACTGCTCTGGGTACATCGCGCAGTCGGGGCAGGTGACTGCGTATTACACGGACACCTTCTTCATCTGTCCGTAGCGGCAGCGGCGGCGTGGGCCTCGCGGTGCGACCCCGTGGCGAGGCATCGCCACCCGTTTCTAGCGCAGCGCCGCGAGGGCCGCGCCGACCTTCGCCACCGTCACCGACACGGGCGTCGTCACCTCCGGCGCGAAGATGGCCACGCGGAGCTCCTCGAAGGCCCACCGCAGCTCCTGCGCCGCCTCCTGGTCACGCACGGTGGCGCGCCTGGCGAGGAAGGTCTCCCACAGGGGGGTGAAGGGCGCGGCCTTCCCCGCGTCCTTGCCGGGGTTCGCCACCGCGCGCGACAGCCGTGCCTGGGCCGCGCGGAGGTAGCGCGGGTAGTGCAGCAGGCGCACGAAGGGAATCCACTCGATGAGGTTCGCGGGGAACAGGTGCCCGAGCTGCGAGCGGAGGTCCCGCACGGCCGCCGCGCCGCTCGGCCCCTTGGATGCCGTCTTGAGCGCGGCGAGCGTCGCGGCGAGCTCCGAGGAGGTGACAACGACGGCGTTCGCCCAGTCCCGGGCCGCCTGCTCGATGCGTGGTGAGCCCTCACGGACCAGCGCCTCGAAGGACTCCTTCGTGCGGGGCAGCGGCGCACCCGGTGCGAGCTTGAACGCATCGTCGACGCCGCGTGCGAGGACGAGCGCCCGGAAGGCGTCGGCCTGGCCCCGCGCGGGCGGCGCGCCGTCCAGGGACGGGAAGGGCAGCGGCATGCGCGCGGCGCTGACGGCCACGTGTCCGCGCGCGGCGAGCATCAGGAGCCTGCGGACCCCTGTGCGCGTGGCCGCCTCGGCGGCGGCGGAGGTCTCGAGTAGTACCAGGTCCACGGCAGCGCCCCGGTCGACGAGCGCGGGGTAGCTGCGGACCTCGAGCCCGCCGACCCGCCGGGTGACCACGGGGGGCAGCTCGCCGAAGGTCCAGGCCGTCAGCCCCTTGCGTTCCCAGTCTGAAGCCGGCGCCGCGCTGCGCAGCGCCGCCCGTGCACGTCCCCCGTGCTGCTCGAGCAGCGCATCGGCATCGCGGCTCCGCGCGAGATCCTTTCCCCGCTCGTCGAGTACCCGGAGCGTGATCCGCAGGTACGGCACCACGGCATCCGCTCGGAGGGACTCCTCGGGCACGTCCACGCCGCACAGCCGGGACACCGCACGCGCGAGCGCTGGAATCATCGGCCCGCGGAAGGGCACCAGTTCCTTCTCGAGACGGTCGACCAGGGCCGGCACCGGCCCCAACTGCTTGCGCTGGGCGCGGGGGAGTTGCTCGAGCAGGGCGGTGAGCTTCTCCCGCTGCCACCCGGGGATGGTCCAGTCGAGCTCACCTGGGACGAGCTGGGCGAGCAGCAGCAGCGGCACGCTCAGGGTGATGCCGTCGTCCTCGGCCGAGGGGTCGAAGGTGTACGTCACCGGCACAGACGCGCCGTGCAGGGTGAGGGCGTCCGGGTAGTGCGCCGGGGACAGGTCCGGGTCGTCCGAGAGGGCGTCCTCCATCGAGAGGACGAGCACGTCGGGGTCGGCCGCCTCGGCCTTTCGGCGCCAGACCTCGAAGCCCGCTCCGTCCGTCACGTCCGCCGGGAGGCGCCGGTCGAAGAACGTCAGCAGCGCCTCGCTGTCGAGCAGCTCGCTGCGCCGGGCCTTGTCCCGCAGGCGCGCCACGCGCTCGAGCACCTGGCGGTTCTTCTCCTGGAACGCCCCCCGGGTGCGGTACTCGCCGCGCACCAGGGCATGCTCGAGGAACATCAGCCGTGCCCGGGCGGGGTCCATGCTGGCCAGGGCCACGGGGCGCTCCTTGAAGACCTGGAGCCCGAAGAGGGTCGCGTTCTCCTTCACCACGGCGCGCGCGGACTTCTCCGACCAGTGCGGTTCGGAGTAGCTGCGCTTGAGCAGGTGAGGGGCCGCCGCCGCGAGCCACTCCGGGTCGAGCTTCGCCACGGTGCGGGCGAACAGCTGGGACGTCTCCACGAGCTCGAACGCCATCGCCCAGGCAGGGGGCTTCTTCGCGAGCGCCGACGAGGGGTGGACCATGAAGCGCGTCTGCTTCGCGCCCGTGAAGTGGCGCTGCTCCGGATTCCACTGGCCGATGCGGGACAGGAGCCCGGTGAGGAGCGCCTGGTGCAGGACGTCCCCGCGCGCCGGGGCGCCTCGGCCCTTGCGCGGCAGGCGCAGCTCGCGGACGGTCTCCTCGAGCTGGCGCTGGACGTCCCGCCATTCGCGCACCCGCAGGAAGGACAAGAGGTTGTCCCGGCACACGCGCCGCAGGTGGGACGTCCCCCGACCCTCGGCCTCGCGCACGAACGCCCACAGCTTGAGGAGCCCCGTGAAGTCCGAGTGCTCGTCACGGAAGCGCCGGTGCAGCTCGTCCGCCTTCTGCGCGAGCTCGCGTGGCCGCTCGCGCGGGTCCTGCAGGTTGAGCGCCGCGGCGACGATGAGCACCTCGTCCAGGCACCCGTACTCGGCGCCGGCGAGGATCATCCGCGCGATGCGCGGGTCCACCGGGAAGCGCGCGAGCTGGTGCCCGAGCGGCGTCAAGGTGCGCTCCTTGCCCTCGATGGCGCCGAGCTCCTCGAGTACCCGCCAGCCCTCGGCGATGGCCTTCGGCTGGGGCGGGTCGAGGAAGGGGAAGTCCTCGACGTCACCGAGGCCCAGGGACTTCATCCGCAGGATGACCCCCGCGAGCCCGGTGCGCTTGATTTCGGGGTCGGTGAAGGCGGGCCGCGTGGTGAAGCTCACCTCGTCGTAGAGGCGCACGCAGATGCCCTCGCGCACGCGGCCGCAGCGCCCCTTGCGCTGGTCGGCGCTGGCCTGGGAGACGGGCTCGATGTGCAGGCGTGTGGTGCCCGAGCGCGGCTCGTAGCGCGACAGGCGCGCCACCCCCGTGTCCACGACGTACACGATGCCCGGGATGGTGACCGACGTCTCCGCGACGTTGGTGGCGAGGATGACCCGGCGCTGGGGGATGGTGGCGAAGACGCGCGACTGCTCGGCGGCCGACAGGCGCGCATAGAGGGGCTGCACCACCGTGCCGCGGAGCTCGCGCGCGTTCAGGGCATTCTCGGCCTCGCGGATCTCCCGCTCCCCGGGGAGGAACACGAGGACGTCTCCGTCCGGGTCGAGCGAGAGCACGTCCGCCACCGCATCGGCGACGGAGTCGGCGAGCTCGGCGTCCTCGGGAGGCGGCTCGTAGAGCACGTCCACCGGAAAGGTACGGCCCTCCACCTGGATGACCGGCGCCCCTCCGAAGAACCGCGAGAAGCGCTCCGTCTCGATGGTGGCCGAGCTCACCACCACCTTGAGGTCGGGGCGCTTGGGGAGGATGCGCTTGATCCACCCGAGCAGGAAGTCGATCGTGAGGCTGCGCTCGTGGGCCTCGTCGAGCACGATGGTGTCGTAGCGGCGCAGGAGCGGGTCGCTGTGAATCTGCGCGAGCAGGACGCCGTCGGTCATGAACTTCACGGCCGTCTGCCGGGACGAGCGGTCCTCGAAGCGAATCTGGTAGCCGACGTCCGTGCCCAGCTCCGTGCCGAGCTCGCGAGCCACGCGCGCCGCCACGCTCGTCGCGGCGATACGCCGGGGCTGGGTCACGCCAATCTGGCGCGGGCGGCCGCGCCCCATGGCGAGCAGGACCTTCGGCAACTGCGTCGTCTTCCCTGAGCCGGTGGCCCCCGCGACAATGACCACCTGATGGGCGGCGATAGCCGCGGTGATGTCCTCCACCCGGCTCGAGATGGGGAGCTCGGGGGGGAAGTGCAGGGTGGGCAAGGCGCCGGAAGTGGGGACGGGTGAGTCGCCGGACATGGCAGCAGGGCCTATCACTGAAGCGCACGCCGGGGAACACGAGGTGATAGGCGCGCCAAGTCGAGTCACGCGCCGCAGTGACGCGGGCGGGGATGCGTGCGCTCATCCTGAAGGCAGCGGAGCCTCGTGAATGGGTATCTTCTCAAGCGCATGGCACGAACGAACCGGCGTGATGGCACCCCCGTACTCCTGGCATCTGGCTCCCAGGCTCCTTTGACGCCAGTCCCGCTGACCGGTGGGGCTGACGGGACCTTTCAGGAGTCGTTCCTCCAGGAGCTCATGTTCGAGCACCCCGAAGTGCTGCCGGTCGCCGAAATCGAGGGCGCCATCGAGGGGCTCATCTCCGTGTGCCGCGAGATGCGGACCCCGCGCGGCTTCATCGACAACCTGTTCATCACCGCGGACGGGCAGGTTGTCATCGCGGAAGCCAAGCTATGGCGAAACCCCCAGGCCCGGCGGGAGGTCGTCGCACAGTCCCTGGACTATGCGAGTTGCCTGTTCCGCATGAGCTACGCTGAGTTCGAAGCCGCTGCCCTGGGCGGCCAGCTCCGAGGAGGGCAGAAGCCGCAGCGCCTCTGGGAGGTGGTGCCAGAAGCGGTGCGGCTGCCGGAGCCCGAGTTCATCGACGCGGTCAGCCGGAACTTGAAGCGCGGGCGCATCCTGGTCCTGGTCGTCGGTGACGGAATTCGCGAGGGCACGGAGCAATTGATTGAGGTGCTTCAGCTTCATGCGGGCTTCCGCTTCACGTTCGCGCTCGTCGAGCTGTCGGTGTTCCTGCTGCCCGGAGAGCAGGGCCGCCTCGTCATTCCTCGGACCCTCTTGCGCACGCAGATGGTCGAGCGTGGAGTCGTGCGGATCGAGGACGGGCACGTCACCGTGGCGCCTGTGGTTCCCGCGTCGGCGGTGCTGGAAGTGAACCGTTTCTCCGGAAACATCAGCGCGGAGGAGTTCTTCGACACGATGCGGGCGCGGGACCCGAAGCTGCCGGAGCAGCTTCAAAGGTTCATCGTCCAGCTCTCCGCCCTGGGGGTATCCGGCGACTTTCGCCGCGCACTCAGCCTCAAGTGGGAGGCGCCGGATGGCAGGACCGTGAACCTGGGCATCATCCAGCGGGATGGGCAGGTCTGGACGAACGAGGCAGGCATGGGGAGCACGGAGGACTTCGGGAGGCGTTACAGCGAAGCGCTCGCCTCCGCGTGGGGTGGAACGGCCGCCGCCATGCCCTGGGGCGCTCACACGAAGTGGCAGGTGCGACTCGACGGAAAGACCCCGCGCATCGAATCAATCGCGGGCCGCCTGGATGCCTGGGCCGAGGTCCTTCGCACGCAGCTTCCACAGCTCGCGGCCCAGACGAAGGAATCGTAGGCGCGCTGGGGGCGACGAAGTGCGTCGCTTCCTTCCGTCCAGGTTTGAGGTGCGTCCAGCAGCCTGGCGAATGGTATGAAATTTCTTTGCGATTTCGGAGCCTCCCCTTGATGAAGACGTCTCTGGAGAAGCGCTCTCTTCAGGAACTGGCCTCGATGTACGAAGAGTTCGCAGCCGCACATGGTCAGGCGAGCGAGACGGGTGACCACCGGAAGGCCAATGCGCAGTTTCGCCGGATCGCTGCTGTTTGGAAGGAGCTGCGAACCCGGAAAAGCGAGGGCTCTGGCGCGCTCTTGAACTTGCTGGGGAGCGCGAATCCCCATGTGCGTGGGTGGGCGGCGTCACATGCCCTGGAGTCAGCTCCCCAGGCTGCTGAAGCCGTACTGGAGCAGCTTGCAAACGGGCCACCGAGCATCGCGAGGTTCAACGCGGAAATGGTGTTGAGTGAGTGGCGAGCCGGTAGGCTGACGTTCGACTGACGCTGTGGGCGCGGTGTGAATTCGTTTCCGGTGCTGAGCTGGCATCCGGACTTCACGTGTCGCTCTGCATTGCGCCATGGGGCAACGTTTGTTGCCCACTCCGCCGTAACGTCACAGCATCGCCAAGGCGTCGCCAAAAACGAACGGGGTTGGACAGTTTGGCCCGACCAACCCCGTTCGTTTTTTGCATTGTCCCCGACGGAATTCGAACCCGTGGAGGAGGGGTGGCCTAAACCCGCGACGGCACACGCCTTTCGCTGAATCATGAGTGAATCCGGGTGCTTCAAGTACACGGGGCAGTTCCCGCCAGTCCCTCGGAATCCTCTCTAGTCTTGGAGACATTCTGGAGACGGAACCAGGGACGCACGGTGGCATGCTGCACCGCTTCACCGAGCGGATACCTGCGAACATGCTGCTGCAACGCCATCCTCATTTCTCCTATGCGCCTGCTGGGACCTCTCTGGTATTTTTGAACCCACGCTGGGAAGCGAGGGGATTCAATGCGAAGGGAATACGCGAGGCTTGAACCTGATCCGGAGTATGCTGAGCGAATCTATGGCCTGGATACTGTTAGCCTCGCAATTATAGGGCGAGACCCCTTCCCCACGGCAGCGAGGTCGATTCCGTTCGTAAAGGAAGCCTGGGGGCAATTGGATAAACGGTCGGCGGGCTACTACCTCTTCCGGTCGGTTTTTGGGGCGGATGTCGAGCAGCGATACCTCACGCCGCAGGCTGCCGCCCTCGCGTTACTGGATGAGGGTGTTGTCCTCCTGAACGCCTCTTACTTCTTCCTGGAAGAGGAACCGTTGTCTCGGCAGGCGCACTTCGACTTTGTGAACGAGAGCCTGGATACCAACTTCCCGATCTTGGAGAGGGCCGATTACTCACTGCTCTGCGGTGACGCAGCGACCATGATGAATTGGGTTGTCGAGTTTACTGGAGGGAATGCCGAAGAAGTCCCGCATCCCGCTCTGCAGGCAAGAAACAGACTCCCTGCAGAGAGACGAGGGGATTGGGACCGTTGGTGGGAGGTAGGTCGCCTGCGGGCTTGGTTGCATAGCCGTGTCCTGCGCTGATCTGTTGAGGTTCAAGACAGCCAAGAGGACCAGGGTTCCTGCTGAGAGGGCGGCCTAAACCGAGGTTCGTGATTCTCGATCAGGTCGGAGAGCAGACGGGCGCGAAGCGAACGGGAAGAAAGAGCAGGGGCACCTCCCGTTCGGCTCTGTGTGCGCAGAAGACCTGAGAGCGAGAAGGCCC